>NZ_JBYCKY010000765.1:0-11239 GCF_057473605.1 Mycobacterium sp. TH-M82
CCGCAGCAGGCCGCGCAGGTGCTGCGCGCCCGACGCCGGACCGGCACCGACGGATACGGGCTGGTGCTGGTCAACCCGATCGCGCCCGGCGACGAGCTGGACCGCGCGCTGCACGACCGAGTGCTGGCAGCCGGCCTGGCCGCCGCCGAGACGAGTGGCGTCCGCGGCAAGGATGTCACGCCGTTTCTGCTGGAGTTCTTCCATCGCGAGACGCACGGCGCCTCGGTCACCGCCAACGTGGCGCTGGTGCTGTCCAACGCCCGCCTGGCGGCCGAGATCGCCGCCGCCTACGCCAACGGCTGACGCGACCAGCCGAGGGAGAAACGGTAGCGCGGCTGTGCGCGCAGAGCTATATCAGGCGTCGAGACGACGCAGTCGTCGGCTGACCGGCTGGTCGACGCAGCGAGACCGCCAGTTCGGTATGGCGTCCCGCCAGCGTGTTGAGTTCGGGCGCGTCAGCGCCGGTGAGCGCTCGGTGCATGGCCCAGGCGACCCTGGCGGCCTGTGTTTTCGCGCGCTCGGCGACCGGTCCCGCATACATCGCGTCGACGGTGTTGTACCAGGTCGTCAGCCACCGGGTGAAGTGCCGGGTGGACAGGGCCGTGCGGTCGTGGACCTGCCGGTGAACGTCCTGCACCCGGCCGCGATAGCGTCGGACATGAAACAGCATGGTTTCCCAGAAGTCGGCCATCACCGGAATGTGCGAGTCCAGGCCGGTGGTCTCCCGTACCTCGGCGAACGGCCCGGCCAGGACGTCGTCGACCAGCACCTGGCCGTAGAAGGACCGCAGCAGCGCTTCCACGTCGGTGCGGTCGACCAGGTCCGCCATTTCGCGACACTCAGTCATCGGTGATCCGGGCGATGCACAGTTCGGGTTCGACGAACGGATCCAGCTCGGCGCGCAGTGTCGCAGCGCAGCCGGCAACCACCCCGGCGCCGAGCAGCCCGCGCAGCAGCCCCATGTGCATGCCGCAGCCGACTTCCGGGTGCGACCGGGCCAGATCACGCACCGGACATCCATGCAGCCGGATGGTCCGCTCACGCCGACCGTCCGGGGAGTCGGTCGCCTGGGCCAACTCTGGGGCGAACCCCATCCGGTCGAAGACATCGGCGATCATCGCGGCCTGGCGGTCGACAATGCGGTCGGGGTCGCCCGGTCCAGTGGAATCCCGGCCATCGTGTGGCTCACTGGCTTCGGCTGACCGATCTGCCACGATCCGGCCCGCCCAGCGTTGGCCGGCGCGCTCGGCGCGCTGTTGCCGCTGCGCGGTCGTGTCGCCCAGCTCCAGCGCGAAGACCTCGGCGAGGCTCCGGTAGTCCAACCGGTCGCGAACCGCCACATAGCCGGTGCGGGGACGACCGACACGGGCCTGTTTGATGCGGATGCGGGTGATCACGCCCTCCGCACACAGCGCATCCAGATGGAAACGCACGGTGGTGACGTGCAACCCTATCCGGGCGGCCAGTTCGGTAGCATCGATCGCACCGTCATGGTCGCGGACCAGCCCGAGCACTCGTTCCCGTTGCCGGTTGCGGGGCCACGGTGGGGGGCGACGAGCGCGACGTCGCGGTTCGGATTGTTTGTCCATCCGCGCACCTTTCGCCGTGCCGCCCTATTTAACGGATATTTTCGTCAATATTAGCAGCCAGCGGCCTCGGTGTGCAGCGAACCGGCTCCGGTCAGGTGCCGTTTCGGCACCGGTAACCTCGCTGACATGCTGCTGACCTCGCTGGATCCCGATGCTGCCCGCAGTGGTAGCGGTGGGCACGACGTCGCGGACGCGGTGCGCATCGACGGCAGAGCGCTCAGCCGCAGCGACCTGGTGGGCGCCGCGGCCTCGGTGGCACGGCGTGCCGACGGCGCGCACCGCGTCGCGGTGCTAGCCACCCCGACGGCGCCGACCGTGCTGGCGATCACGGGCTGTCTGATCGCCGGTGTACCCGTGGTCCCGGTGCCCGCCGACGTCGGTGTGGCCGAACGGGCCCATATCCTGGCCGACTCCGCGGCGCAGGCCTGGCTGGGGGAGCGGCCCGACGACCTCGCCGGCCTGTCGCACGTCCCGGTCGAATCGCAGGCCCGGTCGCCGCACCGCTTTCGCGAACCGCCCGCCGATGCCACCGCGCTGATCATCTACACCTCCGGCACCACCGGGCTGCCCAAGGGCGTTCGGTTGAGCCGGCGCGCCCTGGCGGCGGACCTGGACGCCCTGGCGGCAGCCTGGCAGTGGACCCCCGACGACGTGCTGGTGCACGGGTTGCCGATGTACCACGTACACGGCCTGGTGCTGGGCCTGCTCGGGTCACTGCGAGTGGGAAACAGGTTCGTGCACACCGGGAAACCGACGCCCGCCGGATACGCGCAAACCTGCGCGGACGCGGGTGGGTCGCTGTACTTCGGGGTACCGACGGTGTGGTCGCGGGTGGCGGCGGACACCACGGCGGCTCGCGCGCTCACCGCGGCGCGGCTGCTGGTGTCCGGCAGCGCGGCGTTACCGGTGCCGGTGTTCTCCCGGCTTGTCGAACTCACCGGGCATCCGCCCGTGGAGCGTTACGGCAGTACCGAATCGCTGATCACGTTGAGCACCCGTGCCGACGGTGAACGCCGGCCGGGCTGGGTGGGCCTGCCGCTGCGCGGGGTGCAGACCAGGCTGGTCGACGACGAAGGTGCTCCGGTCGCACGCGACGGAGAAACGATTGGGCGGCTTCAGGTCCGCGGTCCGACACTGTTCGACGGGTACCTCAACCGCCCGGACGCCACCGCCGAGGCGTTCGACGCCGATGGCTGGTTCCGGACCGGCGACGTCGCGGTGATCGGCGGTGACGGCATGCACCGCATCGTCGGACGCGAGTCGGTCGACCTGATCAAGTCGGGCGGCTTTCGCATCGGCGCCGGCGAAATCGAGACGGTGCTGCTCGGGCATCCCGGCGTCGCCGAGGCCGCAGTTGTCGGGCTGCCCGACGACGACTTGGGTCAGCGAACCGTCGCGTTCATCGTCGGGGACGCTGAGCCGGACGATTTGATTTACTATGTGGCACAACAACTGTCAGCGCACAAACGGCCGCGAGAAGTGCGTGTCGTCGACGCGCTGCCGCGCAACGCGATGGGCAAGGTGCTCAAGAGGGAGCTGCTGGATTAGTTGGCGTGCAGTTCCTCGTTGAGTGCGATGCCCTTCCCGTCGCGGGAGACAACCTCGACGGCTCCGGTCACCGAGTTGCGGCGGAACAGCATGTTGGCGCCACCGGACAGGTCGCGGGCCTTGGCCGCCGAGCCGTCCGGCATGACGACCTTGGTGCCGGCGGTGACGTAGAGCCCGGCCTCGATGACGCAGTCGTCGCCCAGCGAGATGCCCAGCCCGGAGTTCGCTCCGAGCAGGCAGCGCTTGCCGACCGAAATCACCTGTGTCCCACCGCCGGACAACGTGCCCATGATGGACGCGCCGCCGCCGACGTCGGAGCCGTCGCCGACCACCACGCCCGCCGAGATGCGGCCCTCGACCATCGACGTGCCCAGCGTGCCGGCGTTGTAGTTGACGAACCCTTCGTGCATCACGGTGGTGCCCGGGGCCAGGTGTGCGCCCAACCGCACCCGGTCGGCGTCGGCGATACGAACCCCGGTCGGGACGACGTAGTCGGCCATCCGGGGGAACTTGTCCACCCCGTAGACGGTCACCGGCCCGCGCCGGCGCAGGCGGGCGCGCACGGTCTCGAACCCGTCGATGACACACGGGCCGTGGTTGGTCCACACCACGTTGGTCAACACCGAGAACAAGCCGCCGGCGTTGAGTCCGTGCGGCGCTACCAGCCGGTGCGACAGCAGATGCAGCCGCAGGTACGCGTCGTGGGCGTCGGCGGCGGGTGCGTCCAGCGAGCCGATGACCGTGCGGACCGCGACCGTCTCGGTGCCGCGGTCCTCGTCACGGCCGACCAACCCGGCCAACCCGGCCAGCTGCTGCGGAATGTCGGTGCCGGACAGCCGGGTAGTGCCTGATCGACCGGAGTCGATCAGTTCCGGTGCGGGAAACCAGGTGTCGAGGACCGACCCGTCGCCGGCCAGCGTCGCCACCCCGATACCCGAAGCTGCGGTCATGGTGCTCCACGCTAGCAAGACGCGCCCTGGCGGTGCGGGCACCGCGGCGAGATGACCCACTACCCTGAGGACGTGCTGGACCTACGCGGAGATCCGATCGCGTTGACGGCCGCGCTGGTCGACATCCCCAGCGAGTCGCGGCAGGAGGCGCGCATCGCCGACGACGTCGAAACCGCGCTGCGGTCGCAGACTCCCCGGGCTTTGGGCTTCGACGTCGTCCGCAACGGCAACGCCGTCCTGGCCCGCACCCGGCTGAACCGAAAGTCGCGGGTGCTGCTGGCCGGTCATCTCGACACCGTCCCGGTGGCCGACAACCTGCCCGGCCGCCGGGACGGCGAATTGCTGCACGGTTGTGGCAGTGTCGACATGAAGTCCGGTGTCGCGGTCTTCCTGCACCTGGCGGCTACCGTTGCCGAGCCGCTCCATGACATCACGTGCGTGTTCTACGACTGCGAGGAGATCGAGGCGGCGGCAAACGGTTTGGGCCGCATCGAACGCGAGTTGCCGCAGTGGCTGCAGGCCGATCTGGCTATCCTCGGCGAGCCCACCGGCGGCTACGTGGAGGCCGGCTGCCAGGGCACGCTGCGTGTGGTCATCGAGGCCCGTGGCGTCCGCGCGCACTCGGCACGCTCTTGGCTGGGCGACAACGCGATCCACAAGCTCGGCGCGGTGCTCGACCGGCTCGCGGCGTATCGGCCGTGCACCGTCGATATCGACGGCTGCACCTACCGCGAGGGTTTGTCGGCGGTGCGGATCGACGGTGGCGTGGCCGGCAACGTCATCCCCGACGCGGCGGCGGTGACCGTCAACTACCGCTTCGCCCCGAACCGGTCGGTCGCCGCGGCGCTGCGGCATGTGCACGACGTGTTCGACGGGCTGGACGTGCACATCGAGCAGACCGACGCCGCCGCCGGCGCTCTGCCCGGGCTCACCGCACCCGCCGCCGCGGCACTGGTGGCGGCCGCGGGCGGGCGGATCCGGGCGAAATACGGCTGGACCGACGTGGCCCGGTTCGCCGCCCGCGGCATCCCCGCGGTCAACTACGGTCCCGGCGATCCCAGCCTGGCCCACCGGCGCGACGAGCACGTGCCGGTCGGTCAGATCACCGCCGCCGCGGAGCTGCTGCGCCGATTTCTCGGCGGCGCTACCCGGCGGTGACATTCACGCACCAGCGCATCGCCGCGCTTGCGCGTCGGCGTCGGCGGCCGCCGGGTGCAGCCCGGCTTCGGCCAGGTCCGCGGCGACCTCGGCCAGCGACAGGGCATCACGGGCCGCCAGCGCCCGGGCATGGGCGACCGTGAGCCGTCCGAACACACAGTCCGCCTCGACGGCGAGCCGTTGCGCGCGATACACCGCCTGCGTGTCACCGAGCCGGGCCGCGTCCTGCAGCGCACGCAGCGCGATGGCCGACTGGCCGCCGCGCTCGGCTGCCTGCACAGCGGTGCGGGCCGCCTCGACCGCCCCGGCCAAGTCGTCGCGAGCCGCCTTCGACCAGGCCTCGGCCAGCGCCAACTCCGGGGCGAACAACGCCGATTTCAGTCCGTGCCGCGACTGTGCACGGCTGAGCACCTTTGCCGCCTCGATCGGGTCGCCCTGCTGGCCGAGCGTCTGGGCGAGCAGCATCAACGCCAGCGGTCCCCAGGAGTAGCCCGTCGGCACCAGCACGTCGCAGGCCCGTCGCAGCAGCGTCACGGCGGTATCGAAGTCACCCTGGGCGGTCGCGACGTAGGCCACCAGCACCTCGCCGATGGCGCGTCCCGGCTGTTGCAGCTCGGCGAAGTCGGTGTGGCGCTGCGCCACCGAGCGCGCCTCGCTCAGCCGACCCGCCAGCATCAGCGTCAGCACCCGGCCGAAGCCGCTGGTGAACCGCAACAGGCCGGGATGTTCGACGGCCAGCGCCCGAGCAGCCAAAGCCTCGACGTCGTCGAAGGCGCCCACCCGGGCTGCTGACAGCGCCGCAGCCGATGCCGCCCAGCCCACCGCCGTCTCGTCGGCATGCGGCGATCTCAGCACCTCGCCGGCGATCCGCAACGCACGCAGCGGGGTGCCCGCGTTCATCGCGAAGGTGGCCATCAGCCCGTCGAGGGTGGCGCGCGAGGTCGCCGTGGTGATTCGCTCCCGTGTCGTCTGCAGGAACGCGGTCGCCTTCGCGGGTTGGCTGAGCATGAAGAACTGGTTGGCGGCCCGCGGCAGCGCCCAGGCCAGCAGTTCAGCCTCGGTGAGCTGTCCGGGGTCGACCGCCGACAACACGGCGTCGGCGTCGCGGCCCCGGCCCTGCCAGGCCAGCGCGTGCGCCAGCGGCAGCCGCGCCGGCAGGCCGGTGCCCCGGTCCAGAGCGTGGCGGGCCAGCCGCTCACCCAGCGTCAGGGCCCCCAGCCGCAGCGCCTGCTGCGCGGCGGCCACCACCTCTCCGACCGGCTGCGGTGCGTTGCTGTCGGCCGCCAGCGACGCCAGCCGCAGCCGGTCGCTGACCTGTTCGGACGGCTGCGCCAACAGCAATCTGACTAACTCGGTGCGCAGCCGTCGGGCACCGTCATCGCCCAGCGCAACCCGGGCCCGTGCTGCGAACAGCGGATGCGCGGTATAGACCACCGGGTCCGGCCCGCGCCCGCCGCGCACCCTGGTTTCGGTGACGCCGAGTTCTTCGGCCTCCCGGACCGCGTCGCGACCATGGACACCGGTGAGCTCGGTCAGATCGGCCAGCGACAGCGGCTCCTCGACGGCGAGGTAGTCCAGCACCGACCGGGCCGGCGTCGACAGCTCGGCGAGGAACTGGTCAACCTGGCTCAAGATCGTCGTCCCGCCCGGTGGTCCGATGGCTTCGATGTCCAGGCGCTGCAGCAGCCCATCACCCCATAGCGCGGATATTGCTTCCGGGGTTTCCGGCGCTTCCGGTGCGGCGTCGGCGCGTGCGGTGACGACCATCTGGGACATGCCGGCCAGGGCCAACTGGTACACCAGCGTGGCCGACAGCACATCTAGCTGATGCGCGTCGTCGACGACGAGCAGCAGATCGGCTTCTCGGGCGTCACCGGCCAGTGAGGCGCGGGCCGCCCGCAACAGCTCCGCCGGCTTCGGGAGATCAGCGGCGATATCCACCAGGTGACTGAAGGCACCGAACGGCACCGTGCGCTGCGCCGGGGTGCCGACGACCCAGCGGATGCTGGTGGCCGGGTGCTGGTGTGCGTGGTGCTCGGCAGCCAGCCGGGCCAGCGTGGATTTGCCGCCGCCGTCAGGTCCGAGAACGACGGCGCCTGCCGTGTTCTCCAGGGCGACGCTCAGTTGCTCCAAAGCGGCCGTGTGCTGGGGCACATTCCACCGAATCGGCACCGCGCGCATTTTACGGTGCCCAGCCAGCGCCGGATAGCCTTTCGGGTGTGGGCTCGATCCAGCGGGCGGTCTGCGTGTACTGCGCGTCGGGGCCGACCGATCCGGAACTACTGGCGCTGGCCCGTCGAGTCGGCGCGGCGATCGCGGATCGCGACTGGACGCTGGTGTGGGGCGGCGGCAACGTCTCGGCGATGGGGGCGCTGGCCGTCGCGGCCCGGGAGCGTGGCGGCCGGACCGTCGGCGTGATCCCGGCCATGCTCCTACACCGCGAACTGGCCGATACCGACGCCGACGAGCTGATCGTCACCGACACCATGCGGGAGCGAAAGCAGGTGATGGAGGATCGCTCCGACGCGTTTCTGGCGCTGCCCGGCGGCATCGGCACGCTGGAGGAGTTGTTCGAGGCGTGGACCGGTGGGTATCTGGGCGTGCATGACAAGCCGGTGGTGCTGCTGGACCCAGTCGGGCACTACGACGGGCTGCGGGCGTGGCTGTACGGGCTGGTCGACGACGGCTACGTCCCGCAGGCGGCGATGGACCGGTTGGTGGTGGTCGACGACGTGGACGCGGCGCTGGCGGCCTGCGAACCCCGGGCTGCCGAGGTTGATTAGGCTGGCACCTCAGATCGAAAACGAGGAATAACGTGTCTGATCACGACTTCGGTGCCAACACCTCGGTCGGGTTGCGTGACGTCGTCACCGGGCTGCCCGCCGTCGTGGTCGATCTGCCGATCATCCTGCGGGCGGTCATCACCGGCCTGCTGCCCCGTCCGAGCTCCAAGACCTCGATCGGCAAGCTCTTTCAGCAGCGGGCGGCCCGCCACGGCGACCGGGTGTTCCTGCGGTTCGGCGACACCCGGCTGACGTACCGCCAGGCCAACGAGACAGTCAACCGTTACGCCGCGGTGCTGGCCGCCCGCGGGGTCGGGCGCGGTGATGTCGTCGGAATCATGCTGCGCAACTCACCCAACGCGGTGCTGATGATGCTGGCGGTGGTCAAGTGCGGTGCCATCGCCGGGATGGTCAACTACCACCAGCGC
The DNA here is from genome assembly GCF_057473605.1 of Mycobacterium sp. TH-M82. Taxonomy (NCBI): domain Bacteria; kingdom Bacillati; phylum Actinomycetota; class Actinomycetes; order Mycobacteriales; family Mycobacteriaceae; genus Mycobacterium; species Mycobacterium sp. TH-M82. Next base: position 8,457 of record NZ_JBYCKY010000765.1, read on the forward strand.
GGCGAGGTGCTGGCACACAGCCTGACGCTGCTGGACTCCCAGGGTATGAAGGCGCTGGTCGTCGAGTCCGACCTGGTCGATGCGGTGGCCGACTGCGGCGCGCCGGGTGCTGATCCGCTGGCCATCGAAGAAGTCGAGCGACTGGCTGTCGGCGCACCCACTGCCAACCCGCCTTCGGCGTCGGCGGTGCTGGCCAAAGACACGGCGTTCTACATCTTCACCTCCGGTACGACCGGATTTCCCAAGGCCAGCGTGATGACTCACCAGCGGTGGCTGCGGGCGCTGGCCGGGTTCGGCGGGGTGGGGTTGCGGCTGCGCAGCCGCGACACGCTGTACAGCTGCTTGCCGCTGTATCACAACAATGCGTTGACGGTCGCGGCCGCATCGGTGATCAACGCGGGTGCGACGCTGGCGCTGGGCCGCTCTTTCTCGGCCTCCCGGTTCTGGGACGAGGTGATCGGCTACGACGCGACGGCCTTCGTCTACATCGGCGAGATCTGCCGGTACCTGCTCAACCAGCCGGCCAAACCCACCGACCGCGCGCATAAGATCAGAGTCATCTGCGGCAACGGGTTGCGCCCTGAGATTTGGGACGCGTTCGCTGCCCGGTTCGGCATCAGCCGCATCTGTGAGTTCTATGCTGCCAGCGAGGGCAACATCGCGTTCATCAACGTCTTCAATGTCGCCCGAAGCACCGGCATCCCGCCGACGCCGTTCGCTTACGCCCAGTACGACCCGGATACCGGTCAGCCGCTGCGCGACGCCACCGGCCGGGTGCGGCGGGCCCCGGCCGGTCGGCCGGGGCTATTGCTCAGCCCGGTCAACAAACTTCAGCCTTTCGACGGTTACACCGACTCGACGGCCACCGAGAATAAACTGGTGCGCAACGCTTTCCGTGACGGTGACTGCTGGTTCAACTCCGGCGACGTGATGCGGCCGCAGGGGATGCGTCATGCGGCGTTCGTCGACCGGCTCGGCGACACCTTCCGGTGGAAGGGCGAGAACGTCGCCACCACGCAGGTCGAGGCGGCGCTGACGGCCGACGCTGCGGTCGAGGAGTGCGCCGTCTACGGCGTGGAGATCCCCGGCACCGGTGGCCGCGCCGGCATGGCCGCGGTCACGTTGCGGGCCGGTAGCGAGCTCGACGGCGCGGCGCTGGCCCGCACGCTGTATCAGCGGCTGCCCTCCTACGCGGTGCCGCTGTTCGTGCGGGTGGTGGACTCGATAGCGCATACCACGACGTTTAAAAACCGCAAGACGGAGTTACGCGAGCAGGCCTACTGCCCTGACAAGTACGGCAACCGGGACCCGCTGTATGTGTTGGCCGGCCGCGAGGACGGCTATCTGCCCTACTACGCCGACTACCCCGACGAGGTCGCAGCCGGCAAGCGTCCGCAGGGCTGACCTACCCCCGCTCCGGCGTGACCGGGCACCATGGACGGGTGAAGTCAACCCTGTGTGGTCGTCCGGTGACGGGTGACCGTGCGCTGATCATGGCGATCGTCAACCGCACCCCGGACTCCTTCTATGACGCCGGCGCCACCTTCAGCGACGAGGCGGCCAAGTCCGCGGTGCACCGGGCCGTCGCCGACGGTGCCGACGTGGTCGATGTCGGCGGCGTCAAGGCCGGACCGGGCGAAACCGTCGACACCGACACCGAGAGCGCCCGCGTGGTGCCGTTCATCGAATGGCTGCGAGCCGCCTATCCGGCCACGTTGATCAGCGTCGACACCTGGCGTTCGACGGTGGCCGAACGCGCCTGCGCGGCCGGCGCCGACCTGATCAACGACACCTGGGGTGGTGCCGACCCCGGGTTGCCGGCGGTGGCCGCCGAATTCGGGGCCGGGCTGGTGTGCTCGCATACCGGCGGTGCCCCGCCGCGCACCCGCCCGTTCCGGGTGAGCTACGGAACGACCACCCGCGGCGTGGTGGATCAGGTGATCGACGAGGTCACCGCCGCCGCCGAACGCGCGGTGGCGGCCGGGGTCGCGCGCGAGAAGGTGTTGATCGACCCCACCCACGACTTCGGTAAGAACACCTACCACGGGCTGACGCTGTTGCGGCACACCAAAGACCTTGTCGACACCGGCTGGCCGGTGTTGATGGCGCTGTCCAACAAGGACTTCATCGGCGAGACGCTGGGTGTGGGTCTGACCGAACGCCTGGAGGGAACCCTGGCGGCGACCGCACTGTCGGCTGCGGCCGGCGCCCGGATGTTTAGAGTGCACGAAGTGGGGCCGACCCGGCGTGTTCTGGAGATGGTGGCGTCGATACAGGGTGTACGCGTACCCACGCGCACAGTAAGGGGACTTGCATGACAGACCTTGTTGACCAGGTCTTGGCTGGTCCAGCCACGCTGGCCGATGACGTCTGGCTCTCCGAGCGCACCTGGAACCGTCCCGACTGGACGGTCGCCGAGCTGACGGCGGCCAAGTCCAGGGCCGGGCGGACCATCTCCGTTGTACTGCCCGCCCTCGACGAGGAAGCGACCATCGAATCTGTCATCGACAGCATCACCCCGCTGCTGGGCGGGCTGGTTGACGAGTTGGTTGTGTTGGACTCCGGTTCCAGTGACGGTACCGAGATCCGGTCCGTCGCCGCGGGCGCGCGTGTCGTGACCCGTGAGCAGGCGGTGCCCGAGGTCGCCCCGCAGCCCGGCAAGGGCGAGGCGTTATGGAGGTCGCTGGCGGCGACCAGCGGCGACATCGTGGTGTTCGTGGACTCCGACCTGATCGACCCGGACCCGATGTTCGTGCCGAAGCTGGTCGGGCCGCTGCTCACCG
>NZ_JBYCKY010000766.1:0-4216 GCF_057473605.1 Mycobacterium sp. TH-M82
CGTAGCGGACGTCGAACGGCTCGTCGTCGACCATCAGCCGGATGATCTTGCCGTTGGTGACGTTGACGACGGTCTGGCCGGCCTCGGGATAGCCGTATCCGGCTTCGGCGTAGGGCAGTGGCCGCACCTCGTAGAACGAATTCAGGTAGGTGCCGGGCAGGCCCGACGGCTCACCTTCGTCGAGGTTGCCGCGTAGCCCGATGTGCCCGTTGGAAAGCGCGAACAACGACTCGGCTTGCGCCAGCACGTCCAGGTCGAGATGGGTCTCGCGCACCTGCCAGGGTTCGACGGGAAAAATCTGTTCCGGAATCATCATCGCCGCCTACAGCAGTTCCGCAAGATCGGTGACCACGACGTCGGCGCCGCTTTCGCGCAGCTCCTCGGCCTGACCGACCCGGTCGACACCCACCACGAAGCCGAAGTTACCGGCCCGCCCGGCCGCCACACCGGACAGGGCGTCTTCGAACACCGCGGCCGCGGCGGGAGGGACCGCCAGCAGCTGTGCGGCCCGCAGGAAGGAATCCGGCGCCGGCTTGCCCGCGAGGTGTTCGGTGCGCAGCGTCACCCCGTCGACGCGGTGCTGGATGTAGCGGTTCAGCCCGGTGATCTCCAAAACGTCGCGGGTGTTGGCGCTTGCTGACACCACCGCCGTGGAAAGGCCCGCGGCGGCGACCGCCTCAAGGTAGCGCCGCGACCCGTCGAACACGGCGACGCCGTCGTCGTGCAGCGTCTGCTGGAACGCCACGTTCTTGCGAGCACCCAGGCCGTGCACCGTCTCCGCGCCGGGCGGGTCGTCGGGGCCGCCCTCGGGCAGTTCGATGCCCCGGCTGGCCAGAAACGACCGAACCCCGTCTTCGCGTTTCTTGCCGTCGACGTAACGCAGGTAGTCGGTGACCGGATCAAACGGCGCGAACGGTTCGCCGGTGTGCTCGGCCCGCTGCTGCAGGTAGGCGTCGAACATCGCCTTCCAGGCCTTGGCGTGCACGCTCGCGGTGTCGGTGAGCACACCGTCGAGGTCGAACAGGCAGGCGTGCACCGTCTCGGGCAGTCCCAGCACAGCGACTCCTTTCGGCTCGGGGCCGTACCACTTCATCACGTCTTCATCGCGTCTGCAGCCGAACCGGCTGCGTTTTCGCCGTTGCGGTTGCGCCCTCAATAGACTCAAGCCGTGCAGTCAGCATCGCCGCGTCCGGTTCTGGTGGTCGACTTCGGTGCACAGTACGCCCAGCTGATAGCCCGGCGGATCCGTGAGGCCCAGGTGTTCTCCGAAGTCGTTCCGCACACCGCGCCGGTCGCCGGGATCAAGGCCCGCGACCCGCAGGCGATCGTGCTCTCCGGCGGGCCGGCCAGCGTCTACGCCGACGGCGCGCCGCAACTGGATCCGGCACTGTTCGACCTGGGGGTTCCGGTGTTCGGCATCTGCTACGGCTTTCAGGCGATGGCGCAGGCCCTGGGCGGCACCGTAGCACGAACCGGCACCAGCGAATACGGCCGCACCGAGATGAAAGTCCTTGGTGGCGAGCTGCATTCGGGTCTGGCTGACACGCAGCAGGTGTGGATGAGCCACGGCGACGCGGTCACTGCCGCACCGGACGGGTTCGACGTGGTGGCCAGCACGGCCGGCGCTCCGGTGGCGGCGTTCGAGGACCGGGCCCGCCGTCTGGCCGGCGTGCAGTATCACCCGGAGGTGATCCACACCCCGCACGGACAGCAGGTGCTCAGCCGGTTTCTGCACGAGTTCGCCGGACTCGGCGCGGACTGGACGGCGGCCGGCATCGCCGACGCACTCGTCGGGCAGGTGCGCGAGCGGATCGGCGACGGCCATGCGATCTGCGGCCTCTCCGGCGGCGTGGACTCCGCGGTGGCCGCGGCGCTGGTGCAGCGCGCCATCGGGGGGAGGTTGACCTGTGTCTTCGTCGACCACGGGCTGCTGCGCGCCGGCGAGCGCGAGCAGGTGCAGCGCGACTTCGTCGCCGCCACCGGCGCGCGACTGATCACCGTCGACGCCCGGGACACCTTCCTGCGGGCACTGTCCGGGGTGAGCAACCCCGAGGGCAAGCGCAAGATCATCGGCCGGCAGTTCATCCGGGCTTTCGAGACCGCGGTGCGAGACGCCATGGGCGGTGGGGCCGGGGACGCCATCGAGTTCCTCGTGCAGGGCACGCTGTATCCGGACGTGGTCGAATCCGGCGGCGGGACGGGTACGGCGAACATCAAGAGCCACCACAACGTCGGCGGCCTGCCTGACGACTTGAAGTTCACCCTCGTCGAACCGCTGCGGCTGCTGTTCAAAGACGAGGTGCGCGCGGTCGGTCGCGAGTTGGGCCTGCCCGAGGAAATCGTTGCACGCCAGCCCTTTCCGGGTCCGGGGCTGGGAATCCGAATCGTCGGTGAGGTCACCGCGGCGCGGCTGGACACGCTGCGGCACGCCGACGCGATCGCCCGCGAGGAACTGACCGCCGCCGGCCTGGACAACCAGATCTGGCAGTGCCCGGTGGTGCTGCTCGCCGACATCCGCTCGGTCGGCGTGCAGGGCGACGGCCGCACCTACGGACACCCGATCGTGTTGCGTCCGGTGTCCAGCGAGGACGCCATGACCGCGGACTGGACCCGGGTGCCCTACGAGGTGTGCGAGCGCATTTCCACGCGGATCACCAACGAAGTGCCCGAGGTCAACCGGGTGGTGCTGGACGTCACCAGCAAGCCGCCCGGCACCATCGAGTGGGAGTGACTGTCCCTGCCCTGTCCTGCCGGGCGCACCACCCTTTGACCACATCCGCCACTTGCGTACCGCCAAACCTGACATGGCACGTGATCGAGAGTGATAGCACACGCGCTATCCATTTCCAGCGGGTCCACACCCAGCTTCCGAGGGACGTGTGTGGTTCACGATGCCCGTGATGAGCCAGTGACGACCCTGCTTGACGATGTCGGTGGGGGGGTGTTCACTCGGTCATATCGAACATAGTTTCGATAAATTTGGACATCAGGAGGGACCCATGACGGCGCCCGCTCTTTCCGATCGGCGGGCTGACCAGCTGGAACAGCTGCGCCGGCGGATGGCGGCGGTGTCCGGGAAGGTGGGGCCCGGATGGCGCGGCGAAACGTCCGGGCCGGCGCCGGAGCCTTTGCTGCCGGTCCCGGAGTCACTGGCCGAAGCGCTGCCCGCTGGGTTGCCGCGGGGAACGGTGGCGGTGTTGTCGGGAGCCCGGTCGCTGGCGTTGGGCATGGTGGCCGCGGTGACGGCCGCCGGGGGCAACGCGGCCATCGTCGGCCAGCCGGACACCGGCCTGCTGGCCGCCGCCGAGATGGGCGCCGACCTGAGCCGGCTGGCGGTGATCCCCGATCCCGGCACCGATCCGGTGGAGGTCGCCGCGGTGCTTGTGGATGGAATGGATCTGGTGGTCCTCGGGCTGGGCGGGCGCTCGGTGCCGCCGGCGCGGGCCCGGGCGGTGACGGCCCGCTCCCGCCAGAAGGGCTGCGCCCTGCTGGTCACCGGCGGCGACTGGCCGGGCGCGGCGCTGCGGCTGGATGCCCGGGTGTGCGGCTATGAGATAGCGGGCGGAGCCGTCCCCGGATTCGGACGGATCAGCGCGGTGCGGCTCGAGGTGCAGGTGCGGGGGCGGGTGCCCGGGCCTCAAGCTGGGTCTCGAGCACGGTTTCAAGCCGGGTCTCCAGCTGGGTGAGGCACTGCGGTGTCGTCTCGGGTATTAGCGATCTGGTGCATGGATTGGCCCGCGGCCGCTGCGGCGGCAGCCGCGGGCCTGCCGGCTAGCGCCCCGGTCGCGGTCACCCTGGCCAACCGGGTGCTCGCCTGCTCGTCGGCCGCCCGCGCCGCGGGAGTACGGCGCGGACTGCGGCGCCGAGAGGCCGCGGCCCGCTGCCCGCGGCTGCATGTGGTGGCCGCGGACACCGACCGCGACGCCCGGTGCTTCGAGCCGGTGCTCGCCGCGGTGGACGAACTGGTGCCCCGCGCCCTCGGCGTTGAGGTGCTGCGGCCGGGGCTGCTGGTGTTGCCGGTACGCGGGGCGGCCCGGGCTTTCGGCCCCGAACGGGCCTTTGAACAGAACCTGGCCGAACGGCTGATCGACGCGGTGGCTGTGAGTACCGTGGCCGGCGCCGAATGTCAGGCCGGGATCGCCGACCGGTTGTCCACCGCGGTGTTCGCCGCCCGCGCCGGTCGGGTGATAGAGCCGGGCTGCGACGCGCGGTTTTT
>NZ_JBYCKY010000767.1:0-18891 GCF_057473605.1 Mycobacterium sp. TH-M82
GCAGCTCCCGGGTCTTGGACTGCTCCCACTGCCCGGCCCAGCGTTTGAGCTGGCGCGGCGCATACGGCTTGTGGCTGGCCAGATCCGCCAGCCCCACAGCGTCGATGTCGACGGCGTGGATCTTGGCCAGCGCTTTCGGCATCGACAGCCCAATCTGCCTGCGGCGCTGCGGTGTCAGCGAATTGATGACCGGTATCCGGTCAAGCACTAGGCCGTCGACGAACCCCATCAGCAGCAGCGGGATCCCGTCGGCATCCCGGGTCAGCCCGTATACCCGCGGGGTGGGTACGTCGGTGTCCTGCAGGGCCGACAGGATCCGCGCCTCGCGGGCGACGTCATGCGCGGACGCCAGCAGATGCCCCAGCGGTGGACGCCGCAGCACCCAACTGTGGCCAGCGGTGTCGCACACCTGATAGGTCAGGTTCGATTGCCCGAGTCCTATGCGTTCGAAAGTCAGTGGGGGCGTGACCGCGATTCCGAGCTCGGCGATCCAGCGTCCGACCGTATCCGGGTCGACGCCGACGGCCGCAGCGCCGTCAGTCACCGGCGCTGGACCGGAACATCATTGCATTGCCCAGGATTTGGCCGCCGTCGACGACCATCGTCTCCCCGGTGACCCAGCTGGCCGCATCCGACACCAGAAACGCCGCCGCGCCCGCCACGTCGGGCGGCTCGCCGATCCGCCCCAGCGCGGTGGACGCCGACAGTGCCTGCTCGTGGTCCTTCCACAGCAGTTCCGCCATCCGGGTGCGCACCACCCCCGGGCAGATCGCGTTCACCCGCACTTTCGGCGAAAGCTCCAGCGCCAGTTGCTTGGTGACGTGGATCAGCGCGGCTTTGGTGGTGTTGTACAGACCGAGACCGGCTTCGAATCCCATCCCGCCGATCGAGGCGATGTTGAGCACGGATCCACCGTGCTGTCCCATCCATGCCCTGACCGTCAGTGAGGTCCACAGCAGCGGTCCCCACAGGTTGATGTCGAAGATCTTGGCGAAGACGCCGTGGTCCTGGTCGATCAGCGGGCCGAACGCGGGGTTGGTTCCAGCGTTGTTGACCAGAATATCGACACTGCCGAACCGCTCCAACGTGAGGTCGATGCAACGCCTGGCCGCATCCTCCTCGGCGGCGTGGGCAGCCACACCCAGCACGTTGCCGGTGACCTGCGCAGCCGCCGCGTCAGCATTTTCTTGCTTGCGGGAGGTGAGCACCACATTGGCACCGGCGGCGGCCAGCCGCTGCCCGATCGCCAGTCCGATTCCGCGGGACCCGCCGGTGATGACCGCGGTGCGACCGGTCAGTTCGGGCGCGGTCACCGCGCGGCCTCGCGGTACTTGCGCAACTCTTGCCGGGCGATCGCGCGCTTGTGTACCTCGTCCGGCCCGTCGGCCAGTCGCAGCGTGCGCAGATGTGCCCAGAACCCCGCCAACACGAAGTCGTCGGTGACACCGCCGGCGCCGTGCACCTGGATCGCCCGGTCGACGATCTTCAGCGCGATGTCGGGGGCGGCGACCTTGATGGCCGCGATCTCGGTCTGCGCCGCCTTGTTGCCGACGGTGTCCATCAGGTAGGCGGCCTTGAGGGTGAGCAGCCGGATCATCTCGATGTCGATGCGTGCCTCGGCGATCCAGTCCCGGATGTTGGCGTTCGCGCTGATCGGCTTGCCGAAGGTGATGCGCGACTCTGCCCGCCGGCACAGCAGCTCCAGCGCACGCTCGGCCATGCCGACCGTGCGCATGCAGTGGTGGATGCGGCCCGGCCCGAGCCGGGCTTGGGCGATCGCGAACCCCATCCCCTCGCCCATCAGCACGTCCTTGGCAGGCACCCGGACGTCGTGAAAGTCGATCTCGGCGTGGCCCTCCCGGTCCTGGTAGCCGAACACCGCCAACCCACGCAGCACGGTGACCCCGGGTGCGTCGATCGGCACGACCATCATGGACTGCTGAAGATGCGTTTCGGCGTCCGGATCGGTTTTCCCCATCACGATCATCACCGTGCAGTTGGCGTGCAATGCGTTGGAGGCGAACCACTTGCGGCCGTTGAGCAGGTATTCGTCGCCGTCGCGGACCATGGACAGCTGCACGTTGGTGGCGTCCGAGCAGGCCGCCTGCGGCTCGGTCATCGCGAACGCCGAGCGGATTGTGCCGTCCAGCAACGGCTTGAGGTATTTCTCCTTGTGCTCGTCGCTGCCGAACAGGGTGAACACCTCCATGTTGCCGGTGTCGGGTGCACTGCAGTTGCAGGCCTCCGGGGCCAGGTGCGGGCTGTGGCCCATGATCTCGCACAACGGTGCGTATTCCAGATTGGTCAGGCCCGGCCCCCACTCGGGATGCGGGTGGAACAGATTCCACAGTCCCCGCTTGCGGGCTTCGGTCTTGAGTTCCTCGATGATCGGCGGCTGGAAGTGTGGGTCACCGGAATCGCGCATCTGCTCCTCATAGACCGGCTCGGCCGGATAGATGTGCGAATCCATGAACTCCAGTAAATCCGAATGGTATCTCTCTGCGCGGTCGGTCATTTCGAACAATGGCATCAGAACTCCTTCTCGCCGAGGTTAAGCAGGCCGCGTTGGTAGCGGCGCATACCGCGCAGCCAGCGGTCGTAGTCGGTTGCCTTGTGGCGGTACATCTCCAGCACCACCGGGTGCGGCAGGATCAAGAACCGTTCGTCGGCGATGGCCGCCAGCACGGCGTCGGCAACCTCCGCGGGTTCCAACACGTCGCCGGCGGTGGTGACCGCTCGGGTCGCCAGGTCCCCGAGTGGGTCACCGGAGCGCTCACCGGAGTGCAGCAGTTGGGTGTTCACCCCCATCGGGCACAGGCAGCTGACCCGGACGCCCTGATCGCCGTAGCTGATGTTCAGCCATTCGGCAAATCCGACCGCCGCGTGCTTGGTCACCGCGTACGTGGCGCCGCCGAGTTGGGTGAGCAGGCCGGCCGCCGATGCGGTGCTGACGAAATAGCCCTCGCCACGCTGCACCCAGCCGGGCACCAGCAATTGCGCAGCGCGGATATGCGCGCGAAGGTTGACGTCGATGGACCGGTCCCAGTCGCTCTCGCCGGCGTCCAAACCCGGCGGGCCGGTAATGCCGGCATTGGCGAAATACAGGTCCACCGGCCCGAATTGACGCTCAGCGAGATCGATCAGCCGTCGGATCGCGGCAGTGTCGGAGACGTCCGCGCCCGCACTGACGACGGTGCCGGGCCGCTCGGCGTTGACCCGGCCGGCCACCGCCCGCGCGGCTTCACCGTCGAGATCGGCGGCCACCACCCGCGCACCCTGTCGGGCCAGTGCCACCGCCAGCGCGCCGCCGATGCCGCCGCCGCCGCCGGTGACGATGGCAACCTTGCGGTCAACCTCCATACGCAACGTCCTTCGCCGTCGTCGGTCCGCGAGCAGTCACAGAATCGCACACAGCCGCCTGCGCCGGGCCGGGGGACCTCATGTGGAGTCAGCGGCACAGCGTGGGAGCCCTCAAGCCTTCGGCCGCCGCAGCGGCGTCGAGCGCGTCGTCGGCCCGCAGCCCCTGAACACCCACGAGGTGCGCGGCAGCATCGACGACGGCTACGGTGGCCGGCAACGAGGACACCGGCATCGGTTGCCGCGAGCTCGCTCATACGGTGCTTCCGCCACAGCGCTGCCGGAACTTCGACTCGTGCCAGCTGACTGACCACCAGATGCGAAAACTTTCTGACGTCGGCTGACAGCATTCATGACACGAAGGGCGGGGAATCATCGGCTCGGCATCCGGACGCCAGCCGCGTGATCCATACTCGCGAATCCGCCGGGTCGATCACGTCGTCCAACTCGAACGTGGTCGCCGAGTTCAGCGCCCTGCCGTGCCGGTAGGCCGCTGCCACCAGCCGGTCGAACAGCTGCCGACGCTCGCCCGGATCGGCGACGTCGGCCAGTTCCTTGCCGAACCCGAGTCGCACCGCACCCTCCAGCCCCATACCGCCGATCTCGCCGGTCGGCCAGGCCACGGTGAACTGCGGCGCATGGAAGGAGCCGGCGGCCATCGCCATCGCACCCAGCCCGTAGCCCTTGCGCAGCACGATCATTCCCATCGGCACGGTCAGCCGCGCGCCGACGATGAACAGCCGGCCGAACCGGCGCACGGTCGCCTCCCGCTCGGCATCCGGACCGACCATGAAGCCGGGCGTGTCGCACAGCGAGATCACCGGTAGCCGAAACGACTCGCACAACGCCAGGAAGTCGGCGGCCTTGTCGGCCGCCTCGGCGTCGATGGCGCCGCCCAGGTGGTAGCCGTTGTTTGCCAGCAGCCCGTACACCACCCCTTCGACGCGGACCAGGGCGGTAACCACACCGACCCCGTGGTCGGGCCGCAGCTCCAACACCGACGCGACGTCGACGATCGCCTCGATCGCCCGGCGCACATCATAGGCGCGTAACCGGTTCTCCGGCACCACATGCCGGGCCAGTCGCGGATCTGGTGCCTGCCAATCGGCGACCCCGCCCCGAAAGTAGGACAGGTAGCGCTTCGCAAGCGCCACCGCGTCCGTTTCGTCGCGGGCGGCCAGGCTGACCACCCCGTTGCGTCGCTGCACATCAATCGGGCCGATATCCTGGGATCGGTGCACGCCGAGCCCGCCGCCCTCGATCATCGCCGGCCCGCCCATGCCGATGTTGGCGTCCGGCGTCGCGATGATCACGTCACACATACCGGCAAGTGCGGCGTTGCCGGCAAAGCAACGGCCGGAGACGATCGACACCAACGGCACCTGGCCGCTCAACCCGGCCAGGGTGCGGAAAGTCATCAGGTCCAGCCCGGCCATGCCGCCGGCGTCGGTGTCGCCGGGCCGGCCGCCACCGCCCTCGGCGAACAGCACCACCGGCAGCCGCCTGCAGGCGGCCAACTCGAAGACCCGGTCGGTTTTGGCGTGGTTGCGCATGCCCTGCGTGCCGGCCAGCACGGTGTAGTCGTAGGAAAGCACCACCGCCCCGGCGCCGCCGATGGTCGCCAGCCCGGCGACCAGGCCGTCGGCCGGGGTGTTGGCGATCAGGTCCTCTTCTGAGCGCCGGCTGCGCTGAGCGGCCAGTGTTAGCGCACCATATTCGACGAAGCTGCCCGGGTCGACCAGATCCGCGATGTTCTCCCGCGCCGTCCGGCGCCCCTGCCGGTGCCGCTTGGTGACGGCGTCCGGCCGGCCCTCGTCGCGGGTGAGCAGGTGCCGGTGTGCGACCTCGTCGAGATCGGTGCGCGGGGAGTCGAGATCGACTGCGGTAACCGACTCACCCGCTCCGCTGGCACCAGTACGCGTGAAAACCAGCAGCGGGTCGCCGGTTCCCACCACCTGCCCGGGCACCACCAGGATGCGGACCGCACTGGCCGCCGGCGCGGCGACGACGTGCTGCATCTTCATCGCTTCCAGCACCACCCCCTCCGGTGTCACCTCGACCACCGTTCCTGCCATCGGTGCAGGCAGCACCTGCTCACCTTCGGACAGGTCGGGTACGACAACGCGGCCGGCCTCGCTGCTGCGCGACGTCAGGTCGCCCACCAACTCGGGCAGCTGCTCACCGAGCCAGCCGATGGTCGCCGTCGACGAGTGGATCCAGCTCTCGGACAGCACTTCCCGCAGCAGCCCTATATTGGTGTCGATCCCCTCGATGACAAACTCGGCCAGTGCGGTCCTGGCTTTGCGTGCCGCCGCTGACAGCGACGTGCCGTGCACGTGGGTGATCACCTTGGCCAGCAGCGAGTCGAAACGGGGGCCTACGGTCAGCCCCGGCCTGCCATAGGTATCCACCCGCACACCCGGCCCGCTCGGCGAGGTGAACGTCGTCAGGGTGCCCGTTGTCGGCAGCACCGATCCGTCGGCGGCCACGATTTCGCTGTTCACCCGGCTCTCGATCGCGATACCGAGCGCCGCCGCCGGCTCCCCGGTCACCCGCGTGCCGTCGGCGATAACCCCGGCCGGCAACCCCAGCGCGTCGAGCGCGGCACCGCCGGCGATCGCGAACTGTGCCGCCACCAGGTCCACTCCGGTGACTTCTTCGGTGACGGTGTGCTCCACCTGGATTCGCGGGTTGACCTCGAGAAAGGTGAATCCGTCCTTAGTCTCAGTGACCAGGAATTCAACGGTTGCCAGCCCGTGGTAGCCCACGCTGGCACACAGCCGGGCGGCGGCTCGGTGCAGTTCGGCTCGCAACGTGACGGAAAGCCCTTGGGCGGGCGCGATTTCGACCAGTTTCTGGTAGCGCCGCTGAATGCTGCAGTCACGGTCGCCGAGCGCCATCGCGCAGGCGCCATCGGCGACGATCTGCACCTCGATATGGCGCGCATCGGCGACCAACTCCTCGGCGAACACCGCCGGGTCGCCGAAACCGAGCTGGGCTTCCGCGGCGCACCGGCGGTAGGCGTCGTCGAGCTGGTCCGCGCTGTCGACGGCACGCATCCCGCGGCCCCCGCCGCCGGCCAGCGCTTTGACCATGATGCCGTCGGGATGCGCAGCCAAGAAGGCGCGGACCTCGTCGAGGCTGGCGGCTCCGTCGGTGGCGGCCGGTACTGGCAGCCCGGCGGCGGTCGCAGCCCGCCGGGCCGCGGACTTGTCGCCGAACAGCTCCAGCAATTCGGCGTCCGGTCCGACAAAGATGGGTCCAGCGGCGGCCACAGCGCGAGCGAACGCGGCGTTCTCGGACAAGAACCCGTAGCCGGGGTGGATCATCTCGGCACCGGCCTTCTCCGCGGCGGTCAGGATCGCGGCATGGTCGAGGTAGGCGGACGGGCCCGAACCGGACAGCCCGAAGGCGTCGTCGGCCGCCGCCACGTGCGGGCTGTCGACGTCGTCCTCGGCGTATACGGCGACCGTGTGCAGGCCTAATTCGGTTGCGGTGCGGATGATCCGCAGCGCGATCTCGCCGCGGTTGGCGACCAGCACGGTTCTGGCGGCGCCCGTAGCGATCATCGCAGGGGTTTGCCCCACCGCACCTGCTCGCGCAGCTGCCCCTTGAGCAGCTTGCCGCTTGCGGTGCGCGGCAGCGCCTCGGTGACCACCGTGACGTACTGCGGGATCTTGAAATCGGCGAGCTGACTGCGGCAGTGCTCGAGCACCGCAGCCACGTCGACGCCGTGGGAGTCGCCGACCAGCACCGCGCCGACTTTCTCGCCCATCACGTCGTCGGGGACCGGCAGCACGCAGGCGTCGGCGACGCCCGGCGCCGCCAGCAGCGCGGCCTCCACCTCGACGCTGGAGACGTTCTCACCGCCCCGGATGATGATGTCCTTGAGCCGGTCGACGATGTGCACCCGGCCCGCGTCGTCGACCCGGACCACGTCACCGGTGCGCAGCCAGCCGTCCACGATGGTGGCCGCGGTGGCCTCCGGCTGGTTCCAGTAGCCGGCGGTCTCATTGGCTCCGCGCACCACCAGCTCACCGGTGGTCGGGTCGTCACCCAGGGGCTCCAGGCCGTTGTCGCCCGAAGGCACCACGTAGCCCACCGAGTCGGCGGGCTGGAACGCTTCGGCGTCGGGCAGCACGGTCATCAGCGACGCGGTCTCGGTCATCCCGTATCCGTTGAACACGGTGCCGGTGTCGAATGCGTTCTGTAGCGACTTCACCAGCGACGGCGCAATCGGGGCGCCGCCGTAGCCGACCCACCGGACCCCGGAGATGTCGGCGCCGGCGAAGCCGGGGTGTCGCAGCAGCAGTGCGTAGATCGCCGGGACGGTCACCAGCGACGAGATCCGTTCGGCGGGCAGCGCGTTGATCAGCCCGGGCAGGTCCAGCGCCGGCATGATCACCGCCGCACCCCCGGCGTAAGCGGCGACCAACAGTTGCGAATTACAGCCGGTGACATGAAAAAGCGGCACCGAGATCAGCGTGCGCAACCCTTCACCGATATCGCGGGACTCCCCCATGCAGCGCAGCATGTTCTCGGCATTGGTCAGAAACGCCTCGTGAGTGGTGGGCACCCCCTTGGGGTGCCCGGTGGTGCCCGAGGTGTAGAACAACGCCGCGATATCGCCGCCGCCCAGGCCGTCGACCAGATACGGTTCGCCGTCCGGCAGTGGGACATCCGGCGCCAGGTCGATTCGCGCCCCGGCGTCGGAGAGCACGAATTCCACTTCCGGTGCCGCCGAACGGGTGTTGACCGCCACCGGCACCCCGCCGGCCATCAGTGCGCCCCAGAACGCCAGCACCCAATCCAGCCCCGCCGGATAGCGCACCCCGACCCGGTCACCGCGATGCAGCCCGGCGTTGCGCAACCCGCCCGCCACCCGGGCCGCACGCTGCCACAGCTGGCGATAGGTCACCCGGCCGGCGCCGAGTTCCACCACGGCTTCGCGGTCCGGCCGGTGCTGCACCTGGTCGGCGAGCAAGTCCAGCAGCGTCTCCGGCAGGTGGTCGTAGTGTGGCACGCCGCGGGCATCCCGGGATACCCGTGCGGTCGGAAATGGGTTGTGCCGGCGCGAAATCTCGACCACGGCACGCTCTGCGGTCATGTCCACTCCGTTCCAACGCCACCCTACGACGCTGCGCAGTGCCGCACACCGGTATCGGACAGCCGCTCACTGACGGCCCCGCGGATCACACGTTGACTCTGGTAACTTCTAGAACCTGCGTCTACTTCTTAGGGGGAGTCTTGCGAAATCAGATGCCTGCCCTCACGGTGGGCGGTACCGCCCGATGAAGCTGCCCGATCTTCACCTGTCCCGGCCCGCGATCGTCACGCCGGACGAGACGGTCGACAATGATACCGTGCTGTCACACGTCCGCGACGTGTTTCGCGGCTCTCCGGCCGAGTGGGAGCCGATCGACCAGGGCATCCGGTACGTGTTCGACCGGTGCAACACCAAGCTCCGCTACCTGGTGACCGATCCGACGCTGTCGCCCGGCGAGTTCGCGTCGCGCGCGGCGGCCGCCTGCCTGGCCGAGAACGCCGTGTCAGCATCCGAGATCGACCTGCTGATCTACGGCGGGATCGCCCGGGAGAACTTCGAGCCGGCCACCGCCGCCGAGGTCGCCGGTCGCCTCGGCGCGAAGCCACTGCACGCCACCGACGTGACCTGCGCCTGTGCCGGGCTGATCGAGGCGGTGCACGTCGTCGCGGGCTATTTCGCCCTTCACGACGAGCTGCAGATGGCGCTCATCTGCGCCGGTGAGCTGATGCGCGACCGGATCAGCTACGACATCCAGTCGCCCGAGGACATGGCGGTCGGCGTTGCCGGCCTGACGCTCGGCAATGCCGCCGCCGCGCTGCTGGTCACCCGCGGACCGCTGCCGGCGGGCAGCGCGCGGGTAGTGGGAATGCGGCACAAGACGCTCGCGGAGCACTACGACATCTGCAAGGCACCGGTCGACGGCCACTTCACGTCACAGTCCAAAGAGCTGTTCGCCCTCGCGGTGCACGTCCCGCCCGAGATCCGCGCCCTGACGACCGACGCCGGATGGTCACCGGCCGACGTCGACCACTACGCGTTCCACCAGCCCAGCGAGGCGGTGCTGGAGCGCGTCTTCGCCGAGCTCGGCGCCAGCCCGCAGGCGGGCATCCACACCCACGCGCTGTTCGGCAACACCGCGAGCACCTCATGGGCGGTCGCGCTGGATCACCGACTGCGCAACGGGACCGTCCAGGCCGGCGACAAGATCGTCCTCGCGAGCGCCGCAGCCGGTTTCACGATCGTCTGCGCCGCCGCGGTGTGGGACGGCTGATGCGGCACCACCTGCGGCTCTACCGGGCGATCACCAAGACGTTCCGGCTCTGGCTGCGGCCGCTGGGCACGTTCCTGCTCCTGCAGGTGCGCCAGGCCGTCTCGGCGGCGACCCTCGGCCTGGACCATATCGTTTATCCGCGGTTTCGCAAGCAGGTGATCGACCGGCCGATCTTCATCATCGGCAATCCGCGCAGCGGCACCACATTCCTGCACCGGCTGCTGCTCGGGGCCGGCGACATGGCCGCCCTCGAGCTGTGGGAGATGCTCTTCCCGGCCATCACGGCCCGCAAGCTGTTGAGCAGGGTCGTCTCCCGCGCCGATCGGCTGTCGCCCGCGCGCTACCATCCCTCCGACGTGCACGACACCAGCCTGCGCGGCATCGAGACCGACGACGTCGCGTGGTTCTTCCGCACGCTCGACGGCCCGTTCGCCTGGGCGTACTTCCTGGCCTGGCAGGACACCTGGGGCAGCGAACTGTCGCGGCGGGAATTCGGGATCGAGGGCGTCCCCGCGCGCGACGCGGAACGCTTCTTCCGGTACTACGAGGCGTGCTGGCGGCGGAACCTGACGTTCAAGCACGCCCGTCGCATCCTGGTCAAGTCGAGCATGCTCACCTTCCGCCTGGACGCGCTGCTGCACCGCTACCCCGACTGCCGGCTGGTCTACGTCGCCCGCGACCCGGTCGAGGTCATCCCGTCGGGGATGTCGCTGCTGGCCAGCGTGCTGGAGAACGCCTACGACATCTGGAACCGCACCCGAAAGGAGGATCAGCAGCGCTGGCTGGATAACCTCTACCAGGCATCGTGCGACATGATCCGCCGCTTCCACGACGCCCGGCTGGCCGGCCGAATCCCGGAGAAGAACCTCTTGGTGGTGCGCTACCCGGACCTGCTGAGCAACCTCGAGCCGACGATCGAGAAGATCCTCGACTTCATCGAGATCGAGCCGAGTGCGGCCTTCCGGGCGGAGGTACGGGCGCAGGCCGAGCGACAGCGCAGCTACACCAGCGGTCACCAACACTCCCCCGAGCAGTTCGGCCTTTCCGCGGAACGCATCCGCAGCGACCTCGGCTTCGTCTACGACGCGTTCGGGCTGTCCCGTGAGCCCGGTTGACGCGCAGCGTCGGCGCGACAGGGCATCCGTCGTCGAGCCCGTGACGTATCCGCCTGTTTCTTGTGTCGAAGATGCGTCGACGTGATTGCCGAGAAATCAGCGGGGGCGTCTACGCTACCGTCCAGCCAGCCCACCGCGATAGCCGCATGAACGCCTATCGAGACAGCCGGTCGGCACGAGGAATCCTCGCAGTTTCACTGCGGGGAGGACGTAAAACTCCGTATGCAGACCTCACTCCATCAGCACCCCGTCAGCACTCCATGAGCGTCGCGGCCAGGGTGCCGCCGAGTTCGTAGGCGGCATCTCGCGCCCTGGCATCGACCGCGCCGACGACTTCCAGCGTGTCGGCCACCCTTTCCAACGACAGGCCGGTAGCCGCCTTGTACACCGCGTTGGCCGCCCCGACGGTGTCGTTGTTGCCGTGCACCCACAAGCCGTAGGGGCGCCCCGCCACATGATCCAGGCTCGGGTAGTAGACGGTGTCGAAGAAGTGCTTGAGCGCACCGGACATGTAGCCGAGGTTGGCCGGGGTGCCGAACAGGTAGCCGTCGGCGCCCAACATGTCGGGCACCACAGCGGCCAGCGCCGGCCGGACCACCACCTCGACGCCCTCGATGGCCGGGTCATTGGCGCCGGCCAAGACCGCCTCGAGCAACTCCCGGGTGGGTGGCGACGGCGTGTGGTGCACCACCAGCAGCTTCTTGCTACTCATCCGCACCGCTCCTGCGCATCGCTACGCTCTGCATCGTCGCCGGCGCAACTCATCGGCTTTCCTGCAGTCGGACCGCGACCCGCAGCGCCTCCCGCGCCCGGCGGCGGTCCCCGGCGTGGTCATAGGCGCGCGCCAGCCGGTACCAGCGCCGCCAATCGTCCGGCTCGCGATCCAGTTCTTCACGGACGGCGTCAAACAGCGCGTCGGCGGCCTCGCGCTGGACGCGCCCCGACGGCCTCCGGGGTAACGCGCTGACATCCAGTTCCATGCCATCGTCGGCGATCAGCCGCGCCAGCCGCTGATGGGCGAACCCGTCGCGCAGCGTGGCGATCATCGCCCACAGCCCGATGACCGGCAGGATCAGCAGCGCCGCGCCCAGCCCGACCGCCACCGCGGAGCCGGAGATGATCATCAGCACCGCGATGCGGCCGAGCAGCACCAGATACATCAGCAGCGCCAGACACATGAACCCGACGAGCAACCGGTTCCGGGTAAGACGTGACACCGCAATCACGTTCGTCATGTCAGGTCCAACAGCGGTTCGATACCCACCGTCAGACCGGGACGCTCGGAGATGCGGCGTACGGCCAGCAGCACGCCGGGCACGAACGAGGTGCGGTCCAGGCTGTCGTGCCGGATGGTCAGCGTCTCCCCGGCGGTGCCCAACAGCACCTCCTGGTGGGCGACCAGCCCGGCCAGCCGCACCGAGTGCACCGGGATGCCGTTGACGTCGGCGCCGCGGGCACCTGGCAGGCTGGTGCTGGTGGCATCGGGGTTGGGCGGCAGGTCTTTTCGGGCTGCAGCGATCAGCTCGGCGGTGCGCACGGCGGTACCCGACGGGGCGTCGGCCTTGTGCGGGTGGTGCAGCTCGATGACTTCCACCGAGTCGTAGAACCTCGCCGCCTGGGCGGCGAAATGCATCGACAGCACCGCCCCGATCGCGAAATTGGGCGCAATCAGCACCGCGGCGCCCGGCTCGGCCTCCAACCATGACCGCACCCGGGTCAGCCGCTCCCCGGTGAAACCGGTAGTGCCGACAACGGCGGAGATCCGATTGTCGATCAAGAACTTCAGATTGTCCATGACGACGTCGGGGTGGGTGAAGTCGATCACCACCTCGGTGCCGCCCTCGGTCAGCAGGCTCAGCGGGTCGCCGGCATCGACCTGCGCGGACAGCGTCAGATCCGCCGCGGCCCGCACCGCGGCGACCATCGTCGCACCGACTTTGCCCTTGGCGCCCAGCACGCCCACCCGCATAGCTGCAGCTTACTGGTGCTGCCGCCGGTCACCGCCGACACGTCCGGCTCGACCGATCGGTGTGTAAACCGTCGACATCTGCGCCTGATGCTGGTAGACGTGGAACCAATGCTCGAATACGGCGGGTGTTTGGCCGCCACTCATTCAGCTCATCGAGCTCATTCCAGCGCATTCGGCCGCCGGGGTGATCATCGACTTGCATCGTTGCCGAATGAACTTGGCTCATAGGAGAATGCGATGACGCTGGCTGAATTGTCGAAGGCTGTCGGCCGTCGGGTCACCGACCCCGTCCCACTGGCAAAAAACGTTTCGGGTGAGCTCGATGGGTTGTCAAACAGAACCGTGATCTCGGCACTGGACCTGACCAGAAATGAGCTGCTGAGCCTGTTTTCGGTTGCCGCCCGGCTGCAGACCGGTGAGTCGGCATCCGACGCGCTGCGGGGAAAGGTCGTGCTCACCGCGTTCTTCGAGCCCAGTACCAGGACCCGACTCTCCTTCGAGTCCGCCGCCCACCGGCTGGGCGCCTCGGTGATCAGTATCGCCGACGCCGGGCACACCAGCGTGGATAAAGGTGAATCGTTTGCCGATACCGGGATCATGTTCGACGCCTACGCCGACATCGTGGTGCTGCGGCACTTCGCCGACAGTGTGGTTGACGACATTCGTTCCGCCGGCATGACGACGCCGCTGATCAACGCCGGCAACGGCGCCAAGGAGCACCCGACGCAGGCCATCGCCGATTGGTATGCACTGTCGAAGTGGCGCCCGCAGCTCGCCGGCCTGGGGCACGCCACCGTGGACGACGAACGATTATCGGTGGGTATTCTCGGCGCTCCGCGGCGGATGCGTGCGTTGCGCAGCTTTTTGCTCATGGCGGCCGAGCATTTCGCGGCCGGCATCGGCGACATCACGATCGTCTCCGACGATCCGCAGCCACTCGATGACGAGGTCGCCGAGCTTCTCGACCGGCACAGCCTGGACTACCGGTGCACCACCGAGTTCGAGGCGATCGCAACGGAGTTCGACGTCATCTACCAGAACTCACTGGGGCTCGATGGCCAGCAGTACCGTGAGCTGGAGCCCAAGTACCGGATCGACTCCACCACGCCGCTGAAGGCCGACGCGGTCGTCATGCATCCGCTGGCACGACAAGCCGAGTTGGGCACCGACCTCGACGACACCCCGCACAACCTGTACTTCGACCAGGCCGTCGGCGCGGTGTTCGTCCGCCAAGCCTTACTGCTGGCGATCGGCGGCCGGCTCGACGCATTGAACTGGGAAGTCTGACTGTATGTGCGGCATAACAGGATTCTGGACGCTGCGACGACTCACCCCAGACGCACCCGACATCATCGACCGCATGACCGGCGCCATCGGGCATCGCGGTCCGGACGGCCCCGGCGCCGTGGTGCGGCCGGAGTCGGGTCTGGCGATGGGGCATGTCCGACTGGCGATCAACGACCTCAGCCCTGGCGGCAAGCAGCCCCTTGCGACCGCCGACGGTGAGGTGATGGCGACCGTCGCCGGTGAAATCTACGGGTTTGCGCGGATGCGGGCGGAGCTGACCGCGCTGGGGGAAGCTTTCCACTCCAAGTCCGACAGTGAGTTGGTGCTGGCACTGTATCGGCGGTACGGCCTGGATTTCGTGAACCATCTGCGCGGCGAATACGCCATCGCCCTGGCCGATTTCACCCGCGATCGGCTGGTGCTGGTCCGGGACCGGTTCGGGGTACGCCCACTGTCCTTCCACGTGGGCGCAGCGATCTTCGGCTGGGCGTCTGAAGCCAAGGCGTTGCTGGAACACCCGGCCGTGCCGCGGCGGCTGTCGAGGACTGCCGCTGTCAACCAACTCGTCCAGGTCATGGTCCCCGGGTCGACGGCGTTCGACGGAATCGAATCGGTCCAGCCCGGCCACCTGGTGGTTGTCGACCGTGACAAGGACCGGTTCCGGGTCCGCACGCACTGCTACTGGGATCTCGACTTTCCCCCCCACGGTGACTGGGATGACCTCGAGCCGGAGCAGCATGTCGACGCGGTGCGCTCGGCGATTTCCGACGCGGTCGCGGTGCGCATCCAGGCTGACGTACCGGTGGGCCAGTACCTGTCCGGCGGGATGGACAGCGGCGCCATCCTGGGCATCGCCAGCGCGGTTGCGCAGACGTCGCCGCAGGCGTTCACGATCGGTTTCGACGATCCGGTCTATGACGAGGCCGACGTCGCCGCCAAGGTCGCCGAGTACAACGGCGCACAGCTGGTGCAGCGGCGCATCGGAGCCGGTGAGCTCTACGGAGACAACTACGTGCGTGCGGTGTGGCACAGCGAGCGCACCTTCTACAACACCCTGGGTGTCGCCAAGATGCTGCTCAGTCAGGCCACCAGCGAGGCGGGTTTCCGAGCCGTGCTCTCCGGTGAGGGCGCCGACGAACTGTTCGCCGGCTACCCGGCGTTCGCGATCGACCACGTCTCGTCGCAACTGGACCCGGCCGACGAGGTGTTTGTCGGCGCCATCCTGCCCGCGCAGCCGCAGCGCCACCCCGGGTTCGAGCGGGTGATGGGCTTCACGCCGGGCTGGGTGCAGCCCTGGGTGTCGGCCTGGCATCAGGTCAAACCGCTGCTTGCCGACGGGCTGCTCGACGACCTCGGCGGCTATGACCCGCTGGAGGCGGTGGCGCAGAGCCTCGATGCGGGCAAACTCGAGCGTCGGGACCGGCTGGACCAGGCCCAGTACAGCTGGATCAAGACGATGCTGGACGGCCAGATCCTCAGCTGGGGTGGCGACCGCGTGGACATGTCGCATGCCGTGGAGACTCGGCCCGCGCTGCTGGACCATCACGTCGCCGAGACAGCGGCGCGGGTTCCGCCGGGACTACGCATACGGGAAGGCACCGAGAAATGGGTGCTGCGCGAAGCACTCCGGCATGCGATGCCCGACTTCTTGTACCGGAAACGAAAATTCGCGTTCATGGCACCACCGGCGCACCGCTCCGTCTCCCAATCCGAGCGGCTCTCCCGGCTGACCACGAAATATCTGACCAGCGACCGGATCGCCGAAGCCGGCATCTGCTCCCCGGAACGCACTCGGCGATTCCTCGCCGAAGTGCCGTCCGGTGCGGACCGGCAGGCCGCGGCCAACGAGCACGACAAGATCCACAACCACCTGCTGGGTCTGCATATCCTGCACGACCTGTTCGTCGCGTAGCCAAACCCATAACCTTAGGACCAGCACCGTCTTGGTGGGGTAGTCGACGTGCGCTCAGGCGGCGGCGACCGGACGGCAACTGGACATCGATGTGCGCGCCCAGCGTCCAGGACGTCAGCAGGCCGCCATTCGGGTCGGCGAAGGTCAACGCCACCGCGTCCGGGGTGACCATCTCGCGCTTGGTGATGACGGCGGTGATCGTCCGCCGCACCGGTCCCACCTGCGCGGGCTTCCACCGCGAGACAACGAAAAAACCCTTGAACACGGTGACGGCGCCCCACAGCATGGCGTAGAACCGGTCATGCCTGCGCCGGCCATAGAGGTCGGCGGGTCCGTTTTCCCAGATATCTTGCCGCACAGCGACTCTTATCGGCCTTGGCGCATGCCTCCGATGCCGCCGGTGACCGCACGGTCCACCCACTCTGCCGTCAGCCGGGCGATGACATCGGGACGGCTGGTCACCACCCAGTGACCGCCGTCGATCGAAACGACCCGACCACCGGCCGGAATCGAGCCGGTGAAGCACTGCAGGGCGGGGGTGACGAAGATGTCCCTGCGCGGCACCAGCACCTGGACCCCAACGTCGGTGGTGGGCAGCTGCTTCGCCGGGAAGAACATCGGCTTCGGCATGTTCGCCCGGTACAGGTTGAGCCCGTTTCGGTAGTCGGAGATAGTCCGCGCCGCGGCGCGCGGTTGCGCACGGGTGCTGGAATCGCCGATGCGCCCAAGTCTTTCAACAACCTTGCGGCCCAGCCTGATCCGGAACAATGCCTCGGGCAGCTTCGGTGCCAGAAACAGCCAGATGTATGTCGAAGCCAGCCCCTGTTTGGCCACATCGACGACTGCGCGCAGGCTGCGCGGCGACCGCAGGAACTTGCCGGCGTAATCCAGGTGCGGCCCCGAGATCGAGGTGTAGGAGGCGATTTTCGGCATCAACACCGGATCAGTGACTGCGGCCCAGCCCTGGATCGAACCCCAGTCATGTCCCAACAGATGCACCCGGTCCACACCCAGGTGGTCGATCACTGCGCCCATGTCGGCGAGCAGCTGGGGAAACCGGTACCCGGACGCCTCCGCCGGGGCTGACGACTCACCGGCCCCGCGCACGTCGTAGGCGACGACGTTGTAGCGGCCGGGGTATGTATCGGCCAGTTGCTCGGCGACTCCGTCCCAGAGGTGGTGATTGTCCGGGTAGCCGTGGATCGCCAGGACGGTCGGCCGTCGCGGATCGATGTCGGTGTAGGCGTGCACCGCCAAGGTCACGCCGTCCCCGGCAGTCACAGCTGTGGTGGTCATGACGTCGTCCCGTCAGTGGGTGGCGAAAGGTTCGCCCGGCACGTGGTGGACGGGCAGGTTCGACCAGTCGAACCTGACGTCGCGCGCCTGTAGGACGACGCGCTCGTGATCCAGACAAGCGTCGTGCGGACCCGCCGCGTCATCGCTGACCTTCACCATGAGAACACCCTAGCTCAGGGTTACGTCACACAACGACGTGTAAAAATGGGGCGTCCGACGAAGATCGGCTGCTATCGGCCGAGTTGTTCGACCAGCATCACCTGCAGCTCGCCGACGAAAAATCCGAGCACGGCGCCGACCATGACCATGAGCATCTCGTCGTCTTTGAATACCGGTCGCAGGATGGATTCGTACTGCTCAGGTGTCAGCTTGTTCATTTTGTCGATGACGAGGTTCTCGACGTCGAGGGTCTTGACGGCGTAGTCCCTGGCTTCGGCCATGGTGTCCGGCACTCGCTCCAGCAGCATCCGCACGATGGCGTCTTTGACCTCGCGGTAGCGTTTGGTGCCGATCGCCAGCGTGATCAGCGGTCGCGTCGCGCCGGCCTGCGCGTCGATCGCTTGTGAGACCTCCGTGTCGACGAGGGCGAACAGCCGTTCGGAGGTCGGGCCCTGCAGGACCGCCTCCATCAGCACCTCCGGTGCGAAGAGGTCGGTGGCCAGCAGGCGGGCGTAGTCGCGGGTCACGGCGTCGCGTCGCGCGTGCAGCACGCCGTGGATCGGAAACCCGAGGAACTTCTTCGGTTGGCGGGGTATGAAGATCAGGTTCAACGCCAGCCAATCGCTGGCGAAACCGGTGACAAAGCCGAACCCCGGCATGATCCAGGGGTTGTGGAACACACCCCAGGCGACCATCTGCACCAGGCCGATCGCGAAGCCGAAGTAGATGCCGCTGCGGCGGATGAACGTCAATGCCGCCCCGCCCATCCCCCGCATCATGTCGTTGAGCTGCGCCTTGTTCTTCACCAGCGTGGTGACGGCGAGGTAATGCAGGTCGATGAACCGCGGCAGGTCGGCCCGCATCTCGGTAAGCAGATTGTCGACAACACCGGGCGCGGCGGCCTGCACCCGCGACAGCACCGCCTCGCGGCCCACGGCCGGCAGTGCGGCCCACAGGCCGGGGCGCACCATCTCCGCGAGTTCGTGGGCCATCTCCTCGATGCTGCGGGTGAGTGGCTCGCGCAGATCCTCCACCACCTGCCTGGCGTCTATCTTGTCCAGGATCTCCTCGGGCCGCAGCAGCTTGTCGGTCATCAACTGGATGGTCACCGCCGCGGTCTTGCCGGCGCGGCGCGGGATCACCCCCTGCCAGCCCAACGGCCCGATGCCGACGAACTCGATCGGCCGGTAGAGCATCTGCAACGCGACGAGCTTGGTGACGTAGCCGACGAAGGCGGCCACCAACGGCATGGACAAATAGATGAACCAGTTCAGCTTGACGTCGGCGGCGATCTCACCCCAACCCTGCAGGGCGACGACGGAGGACGTCACCCGCGTTCCCGGGCCCCGCGCACCGCAGCCCACAATTCCAGGCCGAGTCCGGACAGGCGCAGCGTGTACTTCTCGGTGTGGGCCGGGATCGGGCCGCGGCCGGCCTTCTTGACGGCCGCCAGCACCGCGGTGTCGGCGCCGAGGATCT
>NZ_JBYCKY010000768.1:0-30930 GCF_057473605.1 Mycobacterium sp. TH-M82
GAGCCCACCGTGCAGCGAATCACCGCCCAGGTGGAGCCAAAATTCATGCAGAAAAACGACCCAACTGGGGCCAACTCAGGTGATCACACGCAGGCGAACCGCACGATTTGTCGCCACATGCCGCGCGAGGTCCTATGCGTGGTCCAGGTTTGTGGCACGCAGCGGCGGGCGAACAACGCCGCTAACGATCGCTGCAAAGCTTCGTCAACCGGCAACGTGGCGAAGTCATATTCCTTGACCCGGCCCGCAGCGTTGCAGTGGAAAACAACCAAGCCCTGCGGTGCCAGCGCCTTGGGTCGACGGTGATCGGAAGGCGGAAGCACTGCGGGCCGGCCACGCACAGTCATGTGCCGCCGCCTGCCCAACCGAAGTCATCAACGTCTTGAATGCCTTCCGATTCCCGGGCAATACGCGCGAATACGGCATCCAGCTCAGGCATGGGCGCTGGCACCGGATCGACAGCATCTGCCAGCATCGAGCGCAGTTGCAGATCAGCTACCGGTGCGAGGTAACGCTCAACGGTGGTTTCCCGGGAAGCGTGACCGAGGAGATTTTGCACCATGAACCACGGATCGCCGTAGAGATGGCGGAAGTCCCGACGATCCTCAGGTGTCAGCCCATACCGTTGATCCATCAAAGAATTCAGCACGACCAGCATGTAGAGGGCAAAGCTGTGCCGTGCGGAATGCGGTGTGGCATAAGGCGCATACACCTTGTGCGGATCCAACCCGAGCCGCTGCCGCGGAGTCAGGACCGTATCGCATCGGCGATTAGCCGCGGTGAAAACACCGTCCCACGAATGCACCTGAAACGGCAGTCCCTGCTCATTCAGCCACAGCCACAACGGCTCAAGCCCATGTTCGCCTTCAACAAACAGGGTAATTCGCTCATTGACGGTCAGGCTGTTCAATTCACGTCGCACGATGGAGCCATCCGGGCACCGCCATACCACCAGCGGGCTAAGACCGCGGGTTATCTCAGTGACAACACGCCGCTCCACCAGGCGTTCATAGCGCCGCGCCTGCTGCGCGCCGCGGACCGCGAGCGCGCGGGAGGAATCGCAGTAAGTCTCCACCTCAGCGACAGCATCAGCGGCAGCGTAGAACGTTCTCGGTTTCTTCGCCCTGGTGACCTCGGCGGCGATCCGTCCTCGACAGTAGCGGCTCGTATCCCCGCGACGGGCCGGGACTTCAACTGTCAGAAGGGAACCACCCTCGGCTCGTCGAAGACCCGATGTCACCATCAGCCGCACATAAGCGACGTTGCGGTCCTCTAAACGTCCACCCCAACCGCGGTCAAGCACACCGTCGCAGGTATAGCCGCGTAGCCCGACATCAATCCACCGCCGCCAGCTGCGAGGCGTAAGCCAGTGCACATTACTGCGGCGCACATCCTTCGCCCGTGCCGCGGGCACCGTGACCGCCGCGCCATCACGAGCGATCACACGCTTCATCGCTACGGGACTACGCGGAACATGCCGGTGTTCGGAAGCCCAAGCGTAAAAGCTTGCCAACGCTGACAATTCACGATCCCACTTCGCCCCGCCGATACGGCGAGGATTGTGCTCGGCGAACCGACGCCAATGCTCATAGTCCTCGACATCATCACGGGTCGCTTCCCACCAACCCACCTTCTTTGCCCACAGAAAGGTCAAAAATAAGCGCAGGTCGGTCACATGGTTGCGCCGTGTCTCAGCGGTGTAACCGCGAAAGACTCTCGTCTGGGCATACGCGGACAGCCGCGCGTCGACTCACCGCTCCGGTGACAAAAAGATAGGGTCACCCGGCCGAACCCCAACCGATTCTTCGCGATTCGCGAGATTAACCCAGCCGGCTAACAGCCGCGGTCGCACACCCTGAGCTGAGCATGCACCCGGAACCCAGAAAACTCGCCAGCCCACCAAGCGAAACCCTCCCGCGACTGGTTTGCTGACCAGCCACCGCGCCATCCCCAGACTGCACTCAAAAAAACCCTGAACCTAGTCGACACGCCGACTCGGCAGGGAACGGTAACGCCGGCATCCGCTCAGGCAGCTCGACCGTATCGGCGAGGAATTCCTCTGGGGTAGTCGACATGACCTTTGACCTCGCTTACTCGTTGGGCACGGGAACAAGGCGCGTGCTAAGCCACTGACGGCCATGCGCGGTGGTGATGTAGAACAGGTCCGGGTGCCGGCCGTCCTGGGTGATGACGATCGTCGTGGCGGGAGCCTGAGCAGACTGCGGGCGGCGCAGTGTCACCGTGATCGCACCGGTGGGTGCATCGCTGCTGGCGTCGCTGACGACAATCGCGTCAGGCGGCGGTGTGGTAGGGCGTATCGAGAATTGTTGCGGCGCCGCGTGATTGGCCAGAGCGGTCCACTGGCGTGGATCGGCGGTGTAGAGGGCAACCGGCTGGCCTGATAAGGCGAGGCGGGCGATGATGCCGATGTGGAACTGTCGGGTGCCGGTCACCGTGATCCGCACCGGCTCCGGTGAGGCCAGCCCCAGATATACCGGCTGGCGTGCGCGGTTATAGCCGATCGGAACACCGATCGCCGCCGTCGGCCACCGCAGCGCCGCCAGTGTTGACGGCGCCACCTCGGTCGCCGGCAGCTCGACGTCGGCGCCCGCATCGATGCCGGTGGCTGCCAGCACCGGCGCGATGTGTCGATGCAATCCGTGAAACCCAGTAAGGCCCGGCAGTTGCCGGGGCGGCCGGCTGGCAGTCAGCGTGCCGACCACGGCTTCGACGGTGGCTGGTTGGCGGCCGCGTGAGCGTATGGTGACCGCCACCCAGGTGGCCTTGGTGTGCAGGGTGGTGAGGGTTTCCAGGACATCGGGCAGCGCTGCGGGATCCACGGCGTACACGGCGCGGAAGCCATCGGAATACTCTGTGCCAGTCCAGGTTTCCTTGCGCACCGTTGCCGACGGCGGTACGAACCGAGGAAGTTCTTCCTCGTCGCTGAGGGTGGCCAGCCATCCCCGTTCCCGCAGTTCGGCGATAAGCCGGCGCGCCACGGTGTCGGCTAGCGCCGCGCGATGCGGTTGTGATTGCGAGGTGTCGTCGTCGGAGGTCACGCCGGGAGGAGTTCTCAGTGTGGTCCGGCGGGCGGTCAAGGCCCCCACGTTGTTTTCTGCGCGCAATGTGTAGCTCAGCCACGTGTCGCGGTGCTGGCTGTTGCGGCCGCTGAGCAGCGGCGCTGAGTCGCTGCGCAATCCGCTGGCCGGTGGGGTGCGGGTCACCGAGCAGATGGTCAGCGCGTCGGCGCGCACCCCATAACGATCCAGCCAAGCGGTGATGAACTCCCACGGAAGCTGGTCGCTGTGGTCGCCGGGGGCGCTCAGTGCATGCGGATGGGTGCGCAGGTGGATGACGATGCGGGCTTGCAGCGCGCTCTCCCGGGGCGTCGGCGGCGGCTGCGCCGGGGTTGCGCTGCGCCTGCGGTGACCGGTGCGTTGGGAGCGTTGACGGCGGTTATGCCACGCCATGGGAGTCCAGCGGGCCACCGTCGTCGACACGTGCTGGCCGTGCCAGGACCCCACGAATGCGGCGACCGCCGCGACCGCCGCGGCGTAGTGCCACCACTGGGGTGTTCGCCCTGGCGGCAGCAGCGTCGCCCACCCGAGCAGCAGCAGCGAGGCCAGTGTTGTCAGGCGCCGCCAGCTGGGCCACGCTGGGGAGAATCGAGACGACTCGCGGCTAGCGGGTGGTGCGACCACGGCGCATTCCAATCACGGTGACAGCGATGACGGCGGCGGCGATCGCCGCGATGCCCGCACCGAAGGCGATCAGGCGCGGCAGCCGATTATCCGGTGGCGGTGGTGCTGGCGGGGCGACTCGCACGATCGGCATTTGCGCCGGCAGGGCGTCACCTTGAGGGATGTCCCAGGTGAGCGCGGCTACCGGGTCGATGACGCCGGCCCCGACGAGGTTGGACGGTGCACGGGCGGCGTTGTGCGCCGAGGCGACCAGGCGGTTGACCACCTGACGGGAGGTCAAGTTGGGGAACTTGGAGCGGACCAGGGCGGCGGCGCCGGAGACGTAGGCTGCCGCGAAACTGGTCCCGTTGATGGCAACCAACGGCTCTTTGCTGGATGGCAGACCGTTGATGATGCCCGAGTTTGGGCCGTTGCCGAGCGAGACGACCTGTTCACCGGGTGCAGCGACGCCCACCCATGGGCCAGCCATAGTGAAGTTCGACGGCTGCCCTTCGGGGGTCAGGGAGCCCACTGACAAGACGTAGGGCTGCCAAAACGATGGGGTGGAGACGGTGGTGGCGCCGGCCCAGTTTCGGGAATCGTCGGGACGATTGGGATCGGTGAGCGGATTGCTGGTGCAGTTGCTCTCACCGGTGTTTCCAGCTGCGGCCACCACGACGATGTCCTTGTCGATCGCGGCGTAGCGCACGGCCGCGCCCAGCGCTGCTTGGTCGACCTGCTTGTAGACAGGGAAGCAGTCGATCAGCGAGAGATTGATGACGCGGACGCCGGGGATGTCGGCGGCGTGGCGGACCGCCCGCGCCAACGTGGCGACATCGCCGGCGGTCTTTGCTTGCTGGGCATCTTGTCCTGAGGGTGTCTTGGGTGCCCACTGCGCTGAGGTTTGTCGGATTGAGACGATCGCGGCCTCGGGGGCCACGCCGGCGAATCCGTCAGGGCCTTGCTGGGCTGCGATCAGCCCGGCGACCGCGGTGCCGTGTCCATCGCAGTCGAACAAACCCCCGGCGGGTGGATCGATGTAATCCCCGCCCGGGGCGAGGTTGGGCAGGCGTGGCTGTGGTGTGACACCGGAATCGATCACCGCGACCACCACTCCCCTGCCGCGTGAGGTTTTCCACGCTTCGGGCAGGTTGAGCATGGCCTGGCTGGGAGGCACCGCGGCCGGGTCGAACCCGGGCATTGCGCCGTAGACCTGGCATTGGCCGTTCTGGCGCATTTCTTGCCCTGGAGCGGGCGGACCGTCAGGGGGCAGCGCAGCTGGGTCGACGACGGGATATGCCAGCGCGGCGGCCTCAGGCACGGGGCTAGACACCACCAGCACAGCGATGGTCGCGGCGAGTGAGGCCAGTCGGCGGATCATCACAGTATTCCTCGGTTGCGGATGAGGCTGATCAGGCCGATGAGCCACAACATGGCCGGCGGAATCGTGATCAGCAGGGCGTTTTCGAACAGGTCCAGCCAGCGGCGCTGCGGGATGGAAAGCTCGCGCGGTTTGATGGCTGCAGCGCCGAGCAGCACGAGCGTCAAAGCCACCACGGCGGCTGCCGCGTACAGGCCCGAGACCAGGTGGCCGGCGGCGGTGAACGACACCGTCAACGCGATCGCGGTCAGAAAAGGGGTCGCCAGAAACCACAGTGCGGGGATCGCTGAGTCCCAGATCCGCATCCGCAGCACGGTGACGGTGGTGGTGACCACCACCAGCCACCACGCCAACAGTGGCGGTGCGTCAGGCAACCACACCACCAGCACCGATCCGATCACCGACAAGATCACCGAGGCCGCGATCAGACCGCTCTGGTAGGAGTTGCAGGTCGCGGTTTTACGGGGCAGATCTTCCAGTTCGGCCAGCGACGACGCGGCGGGTGTGGGCTCGCCTGGTGCGGGCACATTCGGTAGCGGGAAGCGCGCCCACATCGCTGACACCGTGGGGGCGTTGGAGGCCAACAGCAAGGACACCGCAAGGACTCCGCACCCCAGGGACAAGTACGGCAAGTGCCACAGGATGCGGGCGCCGGCCGCGGCCGCGACGGTGGCCGTCACGGCGACGACCGCGGTGTGGGTGGCCACCCAACTATTAGTGACGGCCAGCAGCAGCAACGACCAGGCGACCAGGAAAGCCGCCGCCAGGAAAACCCGCGGCGCCGCGGCATCACCCGGCACTACCGCGGCGCCGGCCAACGCCAGCGGCGCCGCGGCCGCGAGACCCAGGCGGCCGGCGGTAGCAAGCAGGCCGCGCCGGTACAGCCAGATGGTGACGGCGACGAAGACCACCGCGAGCGCACCCAAAGCTGCAGCCGACCACACGCGGTAGCCGCGGTGCCAGCCATAGATCGCCAGGCCGCACGTTAAGGTCGCCGCGGTGACCACCACCGCTTGGGCGGCGGTGCGCAACATGGCGTGCTCGAAGGGCTTGAACTGGCTGGCCGAATGAATCGCCGAGGCGTCAGCGATGTCTTCGACCACTGGCGGCGCCGTGGGGCCCGGCGGCAGCTTGCACAAGATGAGCTGCTCACCGTCATCGATGTTCAGCGTGGCCAGGGTGGCGTCCAAGCTAAACGGTGTTCCTCCGAGAGGCGCTAGCGAGTAAGGGCGCAACCCGTCGTCGTTGACGGCATCGGCTGGCACGTCGTCGTCGTCGCGACCCGTGGCCAGTGTTGCCCGGATCCGCGGAATCAGTTCCCGAATGGCGAGTGTGGTCGGCAGGGCCAAGTCCACCGCGGCGTCTTCACCGATGATGGCGACGCGGACTTGGCCGGTAGCGGCGGCCGGATCCATCGATCAGAAACCCCCAGTTTCAGTCGTTCGGTGCTGATGCGGCCCCCGGGCGGGATAGTGCTGGGCGATCGAGCCGGCCAACGCCATCAGGGCCTTTCGGGCTCGCGATTTGAGTTCCACGAAGGTGACATCGCGTCCCTCGGCGAGGTGGACGTCGTAGGGGATCCTGACCACGCTCACACCCGGGATCTTGGCGGTGAACTCCTGTTCGGCGTCATCGAGGTCCACCAACGGCTTGTTCTTGAACGTCGAATTCAACGCGATCACCGTGCGGGGCAACAGCCGCGCGAAACCGTGCGCCTGCAGCCACTGGATGGTGGTCCAGGCGCCGTTGAGTCCATCCGGGGCTTGAGAGGCCACCACGACCAGGCTGTCGACGTGATTGGCGATGGTGGAAAACAGCGGTGATGTGATCGCCGTGCCGCAATCGAGCAGGATGACGTTGTAGTGCTTCTTGAGAATCTTCATCGTCGCTTCGAAGTCTTGCGTGTTCAACGTGTACGAGGAGCGTGGATTGTTCTGAGCGCCAAGCATTTCGAGGCGGTCTTTGTTCTGCACGGTGAAGGTCGCGACTGTTGGATAACTGCTGGCGTCCTGCAGCGACGACAACGCCTCGATGTTGGCGTCGGCGCCGCCTTTTTGCTCGAACCGCGACGAGAGGTTGCCGAGATCGGTGTCGACGTCCACGGCGATCACCCGATCCCCACGCTCGCGGGCGATCGCGCTGCCCGCGGCGACGGTCATGGTCGTCTTGCCCACGCCACCCTTGGCGCTGACAAACGCCACCACGTAGACGTCGAGCAGCGGTGCGGTGATACTGCGGATGAGCTTGTCGTGCTCTTCTTGCTTGGCGCTGGGCCCGGGCGTGATGAGCCCGAAGGTCATTTGCGACACCAGCTTTCGCCAGCCCTTGCCTACAGGTCGGCGCCGCGAGGTGACGAACTGTTGGCTTTCGTCAAGCGCGCCGTAGCCGCTGGGCGCGAAGGCTGCCGGTGAGCTTGGCTGGTCTCCGAACAGCGGCTGGTGCGGGTCAGCGGCCGGCGGCTGCGAGGGCCCGGTCGAAGGCCAGCCCGCCGGCAGGTGCTGCTCATGCGGCAGCGGCGTGTCAGTGAAAAAGCCGTCAAGGCCTTGCTCGTGCTGCGGGGGCTGGCCGCGGTGCGCGGCGATCTGGTCGAGTGAGATCTCGGCGGTCTTGTCGTTAGACGTCTCCTCGACAGCCTGCCAAGCGGGATCCGGCTGGCGCGGTTCGGCATTGGGCCGCGCCGGTTCAGGCAGCTTGAACGTTGGCGCTCCGTGCGCTGCCGCATGTTGTGGCCGCGACGGCGGCGGCACTGGCGCGCGGGTCGGCGGAGGAGGCAGCGGCTGATGCGGCGCCTCGCCGCCGGGAGTAGACCCCTGCTGCGGAGGCGGTGCCGCCGGCCACCGCACACGCTGCCCTGGCCCGGTGTCTGGCCCGTTGCTGGGCTGCCTGCCGTCCTCCTGGGGGGCGGCCCCAGAAGGATAGGGGTAGCGCTGGTCTGAGGTGGGCTGTTCGTGGTGGGGGGTGTCGTCTTGGGGGAAGGAATCAGAAGGTGTGCTCATCGCTTCGGTTTCTACTTTCGGGTTGGTAGAGGGTCAGATACTGAAGTTTTCGTCGGGGAACCACGAGCCCGAGGGGAGGCGTTCGGTGAGGTCGCGCACCGCCATGGCGATCGAAAACGGTTCAGCGGGAGCGAAAATGGACACCCCGCCGGCACGAGGCTGCCCCGGTGTGGGGCTGACGAGGATCTGCCCGACCTCGGTGCTGATGATGTTGACACTGACATCGGTGTGATGGTGAGCGCCGTTGGTGGCCTCATGGGCGGTCAGTTCGACGGTGATGCGATCGCCAGCACGGGCCACTTCCATGATCTCAGCTTCTCGTTCGGGGATGCCCAGCTCGACGAGGGCTTCCATCAAGTCAGCGCCACGAGCGACACGGTCGTCGATGGCTTTGCCGGTGTCCATCGGCAGTGAGAACTCCTCGAAGCGAGCCGGCGGCTGATCGGGGGGCAATCCCGCGGTGATGATCGGCACGATCGCTTCGCTGTGGGTCAGCTGCAGCGGCGTGAGCGTCACCATCTGCGCGTAGCGCAACGCGACCACGGCATCTGGCGGTGAGGTGCGCGCCAGCACCCCCCGCAAAATCTGCTCGGGATCGATCATCGTGCGCCATTCCAGCCACTGGCGCGGCTGGCATACGGTCTTAACCGCCTGCGCGACAGACGGTTTGATGTCCCCCTCTGCGTCAATGACGCCGGCCTCAGCCAGCTCCGCGAGGCAGCGCTGGTTGAATGGTTCCCGCTCCGCTGGATCGACATAAGGGGCGGTGATCGCCAGCATCCACGGATAGGCCCCCACGCGCAGGTGGTCGGCGAGAAACCAGGCCTGGTGCGCATCGACCTCGACCGCGTCGTACCTATTCGTCATCGGCACCGGCTCCATCGGTGGGCAGCTTGGCTTCCTCCAATTGGGTCAGCACCGGTTCCAGGGCGCGCTCGACGATGAACGACATCGATGTCGACCAGCGTTTCTCTTGAGTCCGAAGCCGTTTGAGGGTCCGCCGGTTGAGACGGAAGGTAGTCGGGACCTTGTCGTCCTGGGCGAGAACGCGGGCACTCAACTCCCGTACCAGGTCTGATTCAGCCATCGGTCACCCCTTTCGCAATGGGTCTTTTGCCCGCGCGCTCGCAGTAGAGCACATAAAGCGGACACGGCAAATAGATCGCCTATCCCGTTCGCCAATCATGCCCTCGCGCAGCCATCGCGAAGGTTCGCACCCCGCAGAATTCGGGAAGCGAAGAAGTCAGCGCGACAACCGCGCGCACCAAAGCACAATGCGCGAGCCGCCGATGCCGGTAGGCAGTCTGCGAGTATGCGCGAGGCGCATCGCCCGGTATGCGCTCGGTATGCGCTATGCGTTTTCCCCGATGACCGCAGGGCGCGCGGCCCATGTCTCGCCAGTGTCGCGAAGAGCTGCCATGATGGGGACCACGCGAGTGAACCCGTCAGAGTCTTCCAGGCCCCTACCGCGTGCTATCCAATCCCCCGCTCCCCAAATCGTCACGTGACACGAAGGATTTGTTTGCGGTGGCCTTCGAGGGTTGGGTGATGCACGCTGCATCACGGCCGCAGCACTTTGGTCAAGCGTGCAAAGGCGCCAAAAGGCTTGCTGAGGCGCCGCGCGATTTATTACTCTAATACCGGTATTTAGAAAGGAGTGCTCGTGGCCCAAACGACAGCCCGCCCCGCCCGCCGAGCCAAGCCAGCCGGACGCAAAACCGCCAACCGATTCGCGGCCCTGGCCGGCGGAGACGCCGCACCAAGCACAGACCCCTCCCCCGCTACCGACTCCGCGGCGTCGGAGGAAGAAACCGGCCTTATCGCGGGCATGTCAGCCATGGTCGCCAACGAAGCGCACCGGGTCGTCCAGATCCACGTGGCCGAGATCGCACCGCACCCGTTCAACGATCCCCGGCGATCACAGCCGCAGCCTGGCGATCCCAAATGGGAAGACCTCCTCAACGGGGTACGTGCCAGCGGCGTACGGCTGCCCGTGCTGGTGGTCACCCGCGATGCGTTCATGGCGGCGCGACCATCGGCCGCCGACATCGCTGCCACTGCGCGCTACGTACTGGTCTACGGTCACCGCCGGCGCGTCGCGGCGATCGAAGCCGGCAGAGACACCGTCCCAGCCGTCGTCGACGACGCCATCATGGTCGACGACGGCGATCTGGACTCGATGGCTACCGAAAACCTTGGCCGCCAAGACCTCTCCGACCTTGCCGAGGGCGAGTTGTACGCGCGCTACTCCGAGATTGGACTTTCCCAACGCGCCATTGCCGAGCGACTGGGCGTCGACCAAGCCACAGTGTCGCGCAAGCTCGCGCTCAAGCTACTGGCTCCCGAAGTCCGCGACGCCGTCGACGACGGCCGCCTACCCAGCGCCGAGGCCGCGGCCTTGGCCGGCAAGCTGCCCTATGGCCCGCCTCGGCGCTGGCAGAAGACCAAGGACCCCGACCAGCTCAGCGACCTGCGCCACGAAGAACAAACGCAGGCCCTGCACCTGATCCTCACGCGTGGGATGATCGCTACCCGCGCCGCCGAGCGGGTCATCGCCGAGCGCACTGCCCGCGCCAAGGCCGACGAGTTAGGGATCCCCCTCGTCGAGGACCCCCGCGCCGAGCTCGGCGAGAACTACCACCTCCACCGCGTCCCCGACTACGAGCCCGGCGCCGAGATCATCGGCGCCATCAACCCCGCCTCAGGGGCCCTAGATCTCTACGCACGGCCCCTGGCCGGCGAAGGGTTGACGTCGACGACGTCGAGCATCGGCGACGCGGCCGCCGCGGACCCGGCCGCTCAGCCGGGCGCTGCTGAAATTCTCGACCCGCCAGCCGAATCGAACGCACCCCCGCCTCGAGAAGAAACAGGGCAGGATCCAGGCCACAGTGACGAACCGTCTCCGGAAGCCGCCCAGCGACAGGCAGACGCCCAAGCCGCGGCCCAGGCCCAACGCGCAAGGCGGGAATTCTGCGCGGTACTGATCAATCAGCAGCCCTCCAACGCCGAGCTCCTCAAGATACTGGTGGCGCAATACCTGTCCGGCGTGGCCGCGCGCAGCGCAACATCAGCGGTAAGCGCGCTGCTACGGGACTGGGACGCCACCGCTGACGGCCCAGCGGAGAAGGCGCGAAACGCACGGGCCTGGCACCGTGCGGTGGCCGCGGCTGAACTACACACCGCGGAACTCAAAGACAAGGCCTGGGACGACGACGCCGTCGCCCACGTCAACCTGCTCATCAACCGAGCCGGCTACCAACCGACTCCATGGGAACACCGCCAGCTCGAGACCGCCGGCGCTTAAACCATCCGCATCGACCGTCACAACCGCCTCGGGTGATGCAGGCTGCATCACCCGCCCCATGCTCAAAGGAGATTATCGATGTCCACTTACACCGTCGCCAACATGTCTGGCAGCGTCGGGAAAACGACGACCGTCGTGACCACCGCCATCCAGCTCGCAGGCTCTGGCCTGCGGGTGCGCGTCATCGATCTCGACCCCCAAGCAAACGCCAGCACCTGGCTGGGCTACCCCGACATCAGCGGTGTCACCATCGCCGATGTACTACGCCAGCAAGCCACAATCGACGACATCGAACGGCCCGCTCGCATCATCCAGGGTTTCACCGACGCCGGCGAACCCGAATACACCACCGACGAGGCCACCGAAATGCACATCGGCAACCTGACGGTCGTGCCCGCCGCCCGCTCGACTCTGGACAAACTGATGGTCGAACTACCGGCCGTGACCGGAGGCGTACTGCGCCTGCGGGATGCCCTCGAAGCGGCCACTCCTGTTGACGTCACCCTCATCGACTCCCCCGGCTCCAACAGCGCACTAGTCACCACGGCACTGATCGCGTCCTCAGTCGACGAGGACGGCCCTTCCGGCGGATGGGGATTGATCATGTGCACCAAACCAGCAGGCAAGGAATCAGAAGGCATCCAGGCGCTCTTGCAAGAACTCGCGATCATCAAAAAGACCTTCAGGATCGACATCCCGCTTTTGGCCATCGTGCCGTGCGCCGTGCCAGGCACCGGCGGCGTGTACCGCGAACAGATGGAGTACTTACAGGAAGGCTTCGGTGACAAGGTCACACCGGCGGTCCGACGTAGCTCGATCGTGGATGAGGCCTACACCAACTACCTTCCCGTCCCGCTGTATGGATACCGAGCCAAAGACGTCAGCAAAGACTACGAGAACGTCATTGACCATATGAAGCGCCAAGGAATGTTCCGCCCAGCAGCCATCAAAGCCTAGCTCCGTGGACGGCCCCGCCAAATCCAGCGACCTCAGCAAGGTCAATGTCCCCACCGAGCTGCACCACAGGGCCCGCGCGGCTGTGCGCATCGTCGAGCGCGTCACAGGCCGCCGCTACACCATCACCCAATTCATCGAGGAAGCTATCGTCGCCCAGCTGCGCGTAATCGAGCACGACTACAACGAGGGCCGCGAGATCCTCCCCGACCCACAACCCCTCGAACCGGGGCGACGCTAAGGCGCGTTGACAGCCCCGCCGCTCCACGATGAGCCGTCGGGCTCATGCGGCGACGCCAAATGCACACGATACTGAGGTCACGTTGCTGACCCGAGTGCGCACGCCGCCGCATTCAAGAACCCGGGCTGATTTCGCCTTACGCCCATGAGAATCCGAAGCCGCGACTCAGTGCCCTGGCGCCGCATCGGACACGAGGGGCGGTGAAGGGTCCTCCCGCTGCACGACCAGGCTCCCCCACTGCCGCGTCCATATAGCCCGTGTGACCTGCGATATCCGGGCGATAACCGGATAACGAGACGTGTGACTCGCGGGTATCGCACCGGATAACATGAGGGTCATCAACGGGTGACTGCCCGCCCTATGTGCGAATCTGCGTACGTGGCAGTGACGCCTGTGGTGCCGGGTCTAGCGCCGCATCGTTGTCGGCTGACCGACGCGTTGCCACACGCACGGACAACGCACGTATGCCCGTGTGGCGCAACGTCCAACGCCTCAGCCAACTACCCGTGCGGCCCACCGCGTGAACACACGGCGGTCGCAACGCTCTAGCGACCACCCGTGCACCCACAACATGTCCCGGACGCGCAGACGTCCGAATTGACGGCAGCACAGTGCCGTGACCACACGGGCCGATCGCCGCCCGGGCCCACGGGCGAAGGACCGTCGGTCGCAACGTCCAAATAGTGGGCTAGGTAACGGTTCGACTTCACGTCCGTGCGCCTACATGACATCTCGCGGGTGGGTACGTACGTTGCGACGCATGACAATGACTGGGCCCGATGCGCGGGCCATCCTCGTAGCGAATCAGAAAGGCGGAGTTGGAAAGTCAACGACCGTCGCCGCAGTGGCGGAAATGATCGCCGCCGCGGGAAAAAGGGGCCGTCGCGTGCTCGTCGTCGACGGCGACCCACAGGCCAACGTCACCGTCGAAGATCTCGGCGTCGACGGAGACCGCGGACAATCACTGGCCCAGACCCTGCAATTCGGTGCGCCGCTTGTCCCGGTGCGCAACGTACGGGCCAACCTCGACGTAGTCGCCGGCGGTCCACAACTTGCCGTCGTCGGCGCCGGCGCTCACCTGATGGCCGAGAACGGCATTGACATGGCCGCCAACCTGGAAAACCAGCTCGCCAAACTATGCGAAGACGAAGGCTATGACCTGGTCCTCATCGACTCAGGTCCAGGTGACGTACCGCTGCTCGATACCTATCTCACCGTCGCCAACTATCTGTTGATCCCCACCCGCGACGACCAAGCCAGCCTGGGCGGTGTCGAACGGTTGGCGCGACGCTTCTGGCGAGCACGCAAACTCGGTGCCTCCATCCAACTTCTCGGTGTGCTGCTGTTCGATGTCAACCCACGAGCGAAAAAGCGCAACCAGGACGTGTTCGATCAAGTCAGCGAAATGCTCGAAGGCAGCGGGACAACGCCGTTCGACATCACGATCCGCTCCGCACCCGCGGCCGCCGTCGACATGCGAACGCTCCACAAAACCGCCGGCGAACTCGTTGCGCTAGCCAACGACGACCGCCGAGCTCGACTGTCGAAGCTGCGCGACAACCAAAGTCCCGAGCGCGCCATGTGGACGAGTGACCCCA
Organism: Mycobacterium sp. TH-M82; assembly: GCF_057473605.1. Lineage (NCBI taxonomy): Bacteria > Bacillati > Actinomycetota > Actinomycetes > Mycobacteriales > Mycobacteriaceae > Mycobacterium > Mycobacterium sp. TH-M82. The sequence goes on from NZ_JBYCKY010000768.1 coordinate 14,155, forward strand.
CCGGCCTTGCCGCCGACTACCAAGAGCTCGTCCGCCAAATCGTCACACGGCTCGGCCGATACGAATCAGTGACGGCGGGGGAGCGGGTCGGATGAGCCCTTCACGCACCCGCGGCAAGCCGCTGTTCGACCCCGAGGCGCTCAATCAGGACCTGGACGAACTGTGGCCGGCCCGTCCACGCGCCGCTGCCGCGCCGACTCCACCGCCGGTTTCGCCACAACCGGCAGACACCGCTGTCAGTGCCGAACCGGCCCACTCTGACCCGCGGCCGGCAAGTGCCTCGGTCATCGAACCGGTACTCGCAAGCGCCCCCGCGACTGAATCGGCCCGCGCAACCACGCCAGCAACGACCAGCCCGGAACAGCCCACAAAACCGCGACAGACAACTACCGGACGGCCGAGCACAAGAACCCGTCCACCCGAGGTCTTGCTATCAGCGGAAGTCTACGACGAGCTCTACCGAACCCAGATCGCCGAAAAGAAGGTACGCCGCGGACTCGCCCGAACGATGGGCGCCATCGTCTTGGACGCCATCGAAACCCACGCGACGAAACTGGCGACAACCTGGACTACCCAGCGATACGCCGTAGGGGAGGGCCAACTATTCGAACGCCCGTCCTCGCACGCAGTCCCGCGGCGGCGTCGCCACGCAACCGCTCCACGCACCGTCGTTCTGTCAGGAGTGACAGCCGCAAACGGTCAACGGCTTGACAACCTCGTCGAGGCCTGGGCCGCCGGCACGCGAAGCGCACTCGTGGAACAAGCACTCAGATACGAATTTGGGCTCATCCCGGACTGATTCGCGCGAATTCGCCTGGCTGCGCGTCGCAGCGGGAACAAATTGCTGATCGCATCCTGATAAGTCACATCCGCCCGTCGCGAAGAGCGGGAGCAGCTGTTGACCCGCGAAAGTCCGCTACGGTCAAGTACTTTGCGCGCGAGGGTGACTGTGATTATCCAGCGTGGCGTTAGTCCCGCGGGATCTGTTCACGTCCAGTCGGTTCGGGGAAATCTGGCGCTATTCACCGATTCCCATCGGCGGTCAGATCGCGTTGCGCCCGGGTGGAGTGGCGTCCTCTTTGGGGCCGACGCGCCGCACGCGGGTCCTCAGATCGGGGTCGCTCAGGAAGCCGTCGATGAGCGGAACCGGCCCGCCGACACAGGTCCAGTCGTCGTCCCACAGCGTGGACACCAGCCAGGACCGATCCACCGGGAACATCAGGTCCGGCAGGCGAGTTGACCGCGACGACCATAAGTCGTCGGACCGCCAGCAGGCGGCCTGTTCTGGTCCGGCCTGTACGAGTACATAAGGCCAGTTCGCATACAACGTCACTCTTGGCGCGTCAGGGAAAACGACGTCCGCGGACCCAGTGTCGAGGTAACCAATCCACCACTGTTGATCCGGCGACTGTCTAGTGAGTAGTGCGACGATAGCCTGGTCGTGGCTCTGCTTTTCAGCTTGGGGCTTTGGCAGTAAAACGGTGGCGTAGTCATCGAATATCGGCGGGATCGCCGACGTGATTCTGACGCCGATCGAGGTAGCCGTGGTGATCCATGCGACATCCGCGCGCGTACCAATCGGCCAACTCTTGCCGTCTCGGATGACCGGACTCACCGCGTCGACCAACGCCGATAGTGTGTGTGCACCAAAGCATTATCTGTCGGGACAGTGGAGGTTTGCACCCGAGCCGGCTGCGGGACTGATCTGATCGGCCGGTTTCGGGGGAGATGTCACTCGGAGCACCGATAGTTAAGAGCAGAACCGAGAGGATCCGCAATTGGCCAATGAACAGTCCGCTGAGCCCACATCAGGACGCCATGCATGTTTCGACGCCGGTGTGCGCGCGCCCTACCGCGGGCTCGTGTGCGACCGACGTCACGGGCACTGATCCGGCGAACCGAGGAGCCCCCAACATGGTCGCCACGACCATCACGTTCAGCACCTCCCGAGGGGTCGTCTCGTGGAGTGCGCTCGAGCGGCGCGCAGTTGGGCCGCCCGGCGGGATTGCTGGCGGCTTACTTGGTGGTGAACCAGCCTTGGTCGCTATTGTGCGTGAGATCCTTGCCGGCAGCTTGCCGAAAACAGTGCGCGTGGCAGAGCCCAACCTCGACTATATGTTCACCCGGAACCGCGACACCGCCGCCGACGTGGCCGCCGCGATGCTCGTGGCCGGCAACGGTAGAGGACGGCTTTCCGATACAGGGTGGGAGGTACTGGACGCCGCGATGGAAAGCGACCGCGCTGACGAGGATTTCCGTGGTCTGACGACCTAATTGTCGACCGGGGATTGATCAGCGACGGGGGAGGGGAATCGCCTGACCTACATGGCGGATAGATCGCGGGTGTGCGGGCTGTGGCGCGTTCTACGCATCATCATCGTGTGCGGCATGACGGCCATCGAAATTGGTGAAGGCGCACTGCGGGCCAGGGGTCGGCATGTAGACCGTGGCCGCACATTGGCGGCAGTGAAAGCTGCGATGAACGGATCCGCAGGAACATTGTTGGCTGCCGACCAGGACACGTCCGCCACCTCGCAGCCTGTGGCCGTTGGGGCACAGCGGTGGGGGCGGCGGTTCTTCCCAACCTCGGCGAGTACGGCGCAGACCACCCACGAAGGTCCATCGTATGCCTAGCCTCCCGCCGGAGGCGGTGCGACAAGGACTGCTCGCCGCGCTGACTAAAGCGGCCGGGCCAATGACGACCGCTGAACTACGGCGCGGTCTTTCAACTAGTTTCGGCGCGGACGTGGTTCACGAACGCATCTATCACAACTTGGAGATCCTCGAGAAACGCGGCCAGGTAATCCGCGCAGGCACGGTGGGTCGCCACACGACGTGGCGGCTCAGTATGGCGAACACAGTGATCGCACGTGGACTGACTAGCTGAAAGCGTTGAGTGTGACAAATAAGCAGTTTTGCGTCGTGCCTTTATGCAGGCCAGACCTGGACCAGGTCATCAAGGGGCACAAGAAACACTTGTAGACAAGCACAACGAATGCTTGTTGGTGTCACAGTTCGTGGATAGCATCACACCCGTGCTGAACGTAGCTGCAGAACGCAGGCGGCCATGACGACGACGGATCCTAGCGTCGCGTCGATTCAGGCTGCCGCGCAACGGGAATCGGCAAGCTTTGCCTCGAAGATGGCTGATTCATCTCTGGCGGCCGCAGTGGATGTCTGGCTGCGCCGCGTGGCCCGTCGCAAAGCTACACCTGCGCAACGTGCTCGACTGGTTAAAGCTGTGGAACGAGCCAGTGCCGCTGAAACCAAAGCGGTGCAGCTGACGCGCGCCGCGCTCTTACGCGCCGCCGGCCTCGATGAGCGACCCGCCGCCGCGGCGGCGATCGCGGCCGGTGCGACCTACACCGAAGTCGGTGCCGTACTCGGGATGACCCAGCAGGGGGCCAGCGCGCGCATCCGTCCGTACCTGGCCGCCCGCACGCCTGAAGGCCGCCTATGACGGACGCAAACACAGCGTCGCTAATCGTTGAGCGTCACGTCGTGATTGTCACCGGCTCGGGTGCGTTCACGGTCGGCGGTGATGTCCTTACCGGGCCGGTGGACTCCGTCGACAAGCTTGAGAAGCTAATCGAGTGGGCGCACGGCAATCGTGGCCTACTGCAGCCGATACCTGCCGGGGATGCCGATGCGGACCCTGCCCGGATATGGGTGGTAGGTGCGGGGTGTCGCCATTTGATTACTCCCGACCCCGGCGCGGGGGATTCCGGACTGGTCGAGCAGCTGGGGCGGTCGTTGGCGCCGCTGGTGGGGCGCGGTTGGGAGCTGCGGCACGGAAAGGGACGTGCGGTCGTTCTGGCTCGGGGAGTTGGCGCGCAACGTGTTTCGGTCGAGATCGTGGCCGAGCTGCATCCCTGGTTAGTCGGTGAGCGCGACGATCTTGTCGAGGACGCGGCTGAATTGGGGCGCCGCCTGCACCGGTGGTCGGCCGTGCTGGGAGCGCTGCCCGCAGGCAGCGGAGCGGCCTCGGCAGCGGTGATCAATGACCGCATCATGCGGGCCCGCGCCGGGCGGCGGGGGGCCGTCGTGTCCGAGCCCGGGGTGCTGCCGGCGAACGTTATGGCCGAGATCCGCGTTCAGCCACCTTGGTGTGCGCCTGCTTCGGAGGTCGAAGAGGAATTCGAGCACAGCGACCAGCTGGTGTGGCTGACCCAGGAATGCCCTGAGCTGGCGGCCGCGGGAACACTGACGTTCGGATACGGCCAACCGCAGGTGCTGGACGCCATAACAGCAGCTGCAGCCAGCACCGGCCAGAAGCGGCCATTCGGACTGTGGAGGGTCACGCTCCCGCCAGCTGGTGACATGCGGTTGCCTCAGATGCTGCCGCCGCCTCACCCACAGATGCGCCTTGATACGCCAACCCTGGCCTGGGTGACCACCGAGGATCTTGACGGGCTGGCCAAAGACGTCCGCGACGGCGGCGCCGGCCTGCCCGCCGCTCGGCTCGGCATCGAGCAGGCGATCGTGTGGCCCCAGCAGACCCGCCTCTTGGAAGCCTGGTCGACGCGGCTGCGCGAAGCCCGGGAAGAGTTCGCCAACGATGCGCCACTACGTGCGCTCGTCGATTCGGCTGCCGCGGAATATCTGCAGGCGCTGGCCGACCCCGAACCGTGGGCTGATCCAGCGTGGCGACAGCACTTCCAGCCAGCCTGGGCCGCGGCGATCGCCGCGCGAGTGCGATTCCGTGGCCGGCGGGCAGCGATGCGGATCTCGCGCGAATACCGGCTGTGGCCGGTGTATGCGCGCGATGCCGCGATGATCTATGCGACTGGCCTCGACGAAGCGACGGGTGAGCCAGTGGATCTGTCCGACACCCATTCCCGCCTGGGACGCATGACGGTGACCCACCAAGCGGCGGTGACTGACGAGCTCATCCTCGAGGTCCTGACCGCTGAGAACACCGCCGAGGTCGCCGCTGCGCTGAGCGCTGCACTCGAGGGACCCGGCCAACGAACGCCCATCGCCGTCGCGCCCAAGATGGAAGCCAGCAATCCAAGAGGTGTGGAGAGCCCGGCATCGGAAACCGCTGCTGTGGATGCTGACCAGGGGCCCCTCAACGGGGCGTCGGTAACGGCTAAAGGATCGGCAGCCAAGGACGATGTGACACCGTCGCCGACGACGGCCGGGACCCAATCTGGCCGCGCCTCGAACAGGGCCGTATCTGGCGGCGCACCGGCCGCGGTGTTACACACCGACGGGCTCTGGCTGGCCGATGGCACCCGAGTCGAACTGGGCCCACCGATCGTGCACGTGGGTCAGGTCGCCGAGCTTGCCTATACGCACCATCTCGGGTACCGCCTCACCGCGAAATACAATGAGCCAGGACAAATTTGGATCACCGAAGCGGCGTGCCAGGAATTCGGTATCGACGTCGCTGCCATCAGTCGCCGCGATCGCGCCAAGTCGCTGCGCCAACTCACCGAAAACATCGACTTCGTCACCGGCGCGGTCAACGAAGGATGGAGCCTAGGCGGGGCGGGGGAGGACCCTAACGCTCACCGGCTGGGCACCTGGACCCGCGTCTATCGAGACGACAAGCGCGGTGTGATGATCGCGCTCATCCCCGGCATGGGCACCGGCGCGGATGAGATGCCGATCTTGTCCGATGAACCGGCGCCAGCTCAGATCGCCAAGCGGCTGCAGCTACTGGCTGACGCGTTGCGGTTCCCGTGGAAAATCAACGCCGGTGTCACCGCGGTGGACTTGATGTTGCAGACCAGAACCAAGACGTGGTCCCCACAGGAGTGGCGCGACGTCGTCTTCGCGCCGTCGACAACCGCGCCGCCGTTCGGTATCGGAGATGTGGAATCGGACTTCGATTGGTCACGCCGACCCACCAGCGACGAACGCCAACGCCGCTACATCCACGCCTATGACCGTGGCGGCTCCTACGTGGCCGGCATCGCCGGTCTGGAGTTGCCCATCGGCGACCCAATCCACCACCCCGATGGGGCACCATTTAACGCCAAGACACCGGGCTACTGGCTAGTCGACATCCCCGAAACCCCCGACTGGCGGCTGCCCTATGTCCTCAACCCGAGAGGACTGCAGTTCACCGGCCCCAAGTGGGTATGCACCCCGACGTTGGAGCGCGCTATCGAGCTCGGCTACCAACCACAAATCCTGCAAGCATGGCTGTGGTCGCGCCACGGCCGAGTGCTACTGGGCTGGTACGAACGGTTCCGCGACGCCAGTGCGATGCTGGACCTCGACGATCCCGACGCTCAAGCCGCGCGTGATCAAGCCAAAATCATCCGCACCCACGGGATCGGCATCATCGGCTCCGATGAGCACCTCAAAGGCAAACCCGCCTACAGCCCCGAACGGCGGCTGCACGTACTCGCCAAAGCCAAGGCCAACATCGTCTACCGGCTACACCAAATCGGTGAGAAGACGGGGCAATGGCCCTTGGCGGTGGCCACCGACACGGTCCTCTACGCCTCCGATGACCCGGATCCGGTGACAGCCTGGCCTGGCGGGCCAGAGTCGTTTGGCCGCGGCTTCGGGCAGTACAAGCCGGAAGGCTCTGGGCTGCTCGACGAGCACCTCGAGCACCTCAACGGACGTGACTACCGCGGCAAACGAGACTTGATCCCCGCCCGTGAGTGGCGCGCCAATCTGTGCACTGACGCTGAGGGCTGCTGATGGCGCGCCGAGGCAGACGCAGCCGAATCAGTGCCAGCGACCTGGCGGGGTACGGCTCGGTCGCTAACGGAACGGTCGACGTCGACCGCGCCGCACGGGGCTTGGGTGCATCCAAACGCGATGTCCGCCAAGCGATCCGGCAAGCACAAGCAGCGCAAAGCAACACGTTCTTGCGGCGGATCTCAGGCCGGCGTGAGGCCGACTCCGCAGAGGGCAGCAGCATGCGAGGCATGTTGCAGGCAGTGTTCGGCCGGGGCCCGCGTGGTGGGACAGTCAACGCCAGAGCCGCCGCGCAATCACTCGGAGTTTCCCAGGGCACCGTACGGCGCTGGGCCGCTGGCACCCAACAACCGTCGAAGGGCCGACTGGCGTCGATCCGGGCAGCGGCGCGGCGCGTCACGACGACCAAACGGGGTCGACGGGGGGCCACGGCGGACTTCCGCAGCAGCTCACAAGGCAGGCAGGCGCTTCGCACTGGCAGCAAAATCTGGGTCAGCGGTGAGCAAGGCGTGGGCGGCTACGACCAGGGGTATGCGCGCGATCGCCGCGTGGCCAACGACATCAGTCCCGAGGAGATCGAGGCCCTGTTGCGGGCTTATGAGGACGGCGGCGATGAGGGCCTTCGAAAGTGGATGAAAGAGTTCTTCGACGACAAGTACGTCGCTGGCTGGGACTTCGTCACTATAGACGATTTCGGTATCGGTACCCCCGAATGAGCCTGCAAGCCAAAGCAATACGACCCAACGCTGGCCCCCGGTGGAGCCGCAAAAGACTCATCGACATGCTGCTCGACTGTTACGGCGCCACCAACCGGAACACCGTCGACGCGGCGGCGGTCGCCGCGTATGCCGGTGTCACACCCTCCACCGTTCGCCGCTGGATCTCCAAGCGACACCCGCCATCTCGGCGCATGGCCATCCCGAAACATCGGATCGCCCAACTGCAACGCGGTCCCGCCGATGTCGAGCGGCGCAACGACCAGCAGTATCGATACGCGCTCAATGCGCTCGCATCGATCGAGGACGAGAGCGCAATCCTGCCGCCCTGGCGCGAACAAGGCTGGCTCGACCCGCACACCGTGGCCATCATCGCCATTCACGCCAAGCCCTGGCTGCAAGTCGCCGTCACCAACGCCAGCACACGGGCATTAGGGGAACTGCGACGCCGGGGAACGCTAGTGGCCAGCCGGACGGTGCCGACACGATTCCACGCCCAAGTCCTGGCCCACGCCGTGATGGTCCGTCAACAAGCATGGCGAGTCCACCCCGCACCGCGCTATCTTGCTGCCGGCCGTACACAAGCCTGGATGGCAGACGCGCCCCCGGTCGACCTCGCCACGCTGGCCGCTGACCTGGGAATAGTGCACCCGGCCTCCGACCAGAGCGCCGGTTAGGCTTAGCAAGTGGTCCTGTTCAGGCGCTTCGCCGCGCGGACTCGAATCAAACGCGCCTCCGCCGAAGCCTTGAGTCAGCCGCTCTTTGGCATGCGGCGTCAGAGCTCGATCGACTCATCGGCGATCGACTTGCCATCAGGGACGGCGCCCCCCGTCGCAGCGACCCAGGCCGGGGCCCCCGCGCCGCGCTCAATGGCGGTGGCGGTGGCCGCTGAGCCAGTCAGTGAACGCCAGCATCACGCCGGTGCTGTCGTCACGCTCGAGGCATACGGGCTGGCAGATCCCTACCGACCTGACGCCTATGCGCAGTGGCTTCCTGACTGCCCGAACTGGCGTTTGACCCGCCGTGCGTACAGGCGACAACGACGCCGTCGACGACGAGTGGGCGCGGCCTGAACCAGTGTCTTGCTCGCCGGAAGGTCAGCGCGAAGCGGACTGCGTAGCTTTGGGCGCCAACGTGGGCAACGTGATTGTTGTCAAAGGATTCTGAGTGGGCCTGGTGGGGCTGCGGTGGCTTTCCTTGCTGGTTGCTATGGCCACAATCAGTGCGACAATCAGTGGAATCATAATGAGCGGCAGCCACATCCACCATTTGGTGTACGCCGGACGGGTGGGTGGAGGCGCCCATACATGGATGTGGCGGCCGCCTGCTTGGTAAGTCGCCCACCATAGCGCGTAGTCGTGAACTTGACCGGCTTGGCGGCGCAGCACCGTGCGGGCGCGCGCGTTTCGCGCCAACGAGATCGGATTCCACACCAGCGAGCCCATGCTCCACCAACCGGCCAGCATGCAGTGCTGTTGAGCAGCATCGATCGCGGCCTCGCACTGCGCATAGCTACCGGTGGTGATGCACGGCTGATTCAGCCACAACATCACAGCGCCAGTGTGTTTGAACGTGCGCACCTGAAACGTCGGCTCCACTGGCGGCGGTGGATATGCCGCCGGAGCCGAGCTTGAGGGCGCTGGATAACCCGGCGACGCTGGCGGCAGATAACCGGGTCTCGCGCCCCCGGCGCTAGGAGGATAACCGCCCGGTAGTGGCTGCGGGTTCGGCTGCGACACCCTTCGACCTCGATCTCTCAAGACGCGTGAATCTTGCAGCAATCAAAGTAGCCGAGTTTCATGACGACACGAAGCTCTTGGTGGTGCTGGTGCCGACGCTGTGGTTGCTGGTGACGGTGCAGCGCGTGCTGGCGGTATCGACTGCGCAGGTGCTGGACCACGTTGTTGGCGTAGGTCAGACTGTCGCCCGTGGGCAGCGGGATGCATCCGGCCGCACCGGTGGATTCGCGGGTGACGCCGTCGGATCCCACGCGCTGCGCGCTGAGGAGTTTTTTCGCGTGTGGTCTTCGAAAAGCCACCTGGGCTCGTGGTCGTGATCCGCATGGTTGGCTCCCTGAGCGGGCAAGCGTCTCAGGGTTTGACCCGATCTGGATGGTGCATGACCCTTCCGACCCAACAGCTGTGCGATAGGCTCGACTCGTCGGTCAAACCCCCTGCCCGGAAAGAGCTTTCGATGCGCATTGCCAGCGGGCCACGGTGGGGGTGGGCCGCATTCGCCGCGGTCTGCTTGACCGCATGTTCGTCCCATCCTTCGTCGTCGGCGCCGACCCTGGCGCCATCCACCAAGGAGCCCATACCAGCGCTGAACGGAAGCTACACGTTCACCACTGACGGCGCGCGACTCACCCGTTGACGGTCAGCCACGCGCGGGAGGCGTCGTGTCCAAGACGGTCTGGGAGATCAATGCATGCGGGCCTGGTTGCGCTCATGTGCAGTCCTCACTGGGCTGGACGGCTGAGTTACACCTTGTCGAACACACATGGCAGGCAACGCGGAAACTGCCCGCCGACTGCGCCGCGGAGCCCTCCAACATCAGCTACTCGCTTGACGCCCAAACATTGACGGGGACCGCCACCAACTCCTTACCGTGCGCGCAGCCTCCGGGTGTCGCCGTGGTCCCAGCAACCCTCACTAAGAACTGAGGCCACGGCAGGCCCAATCCTGTTCGCGGGCACGACATGCCACGAGCGGCTGGCGTGTTCTGCGCCTCGACGAGAGTGTTCTGCGAGACCCTGGTGGCGGCCTACCGCGAGGTGTATGCCCCATGCCCGCCCTCATCGTCCCGGATCTGCACGTGGTGATGTGCTGTGTGCCGTGCCCTGTCACCTGTGCGCGATGCTGGGCTGCGATGTGAAAGGGGAAATCGAATCCCCCGCACTGCCCTTCGTGCGCCAGCAGAGACCGGGCTTGGCCCGCCGGTCAAGGCTTGTGCACGCCTCCGCGACGACTACCTGCTACACCTCGGGGTCCTGTCACTCCTGTAGGTCGACCTCCCAGTTCGATCGTTGGATCCGCACGTCGAGCTCACGGAGGTCGCGGGCAACCTGATCGGCCCGGGCCCGCAGATCAGCGACCGCCACCGCAGACAGCATCTTGAGCTCTGAGCGCAATTGCCGCGTGTAGCCCTGCTGATTCTTCCCGGCGGCCGCGTCCGCTGCGCTGGTCAGAACATGGTGGCGCCACCGCAGCGCGTCGCGGCGGCCCAACGCGTCGGTCAGCGTGCCGTCCGAGCCGATCGTCGTGGCGGCGTTCGTACGGTTGATCCGCTGGATGAGGATTTGATACTCGTCGATGACGCCGTCGACTTCGGCGAGCAAGGCGGCAGCATCCTCGGCTGGTTCTTCGCCCTCCTGGTAGCGGGCGTTGCTCACGATGCGGGTGCGCAACTGTTCGATCTTGCGGACCGCATCCGCCCGCAGCGACAACGCCTCTGCCAATTTCACAGCTACTCCTTCACAGTTTGCCCAACCATGATGGTCCAGCACCGGTTAGCCGGCAACGCCTTTTCGGCTGCGCGCGGTGCCCTCAACCGGATTGGTCGATTCGAGATCCTGCCGCGCGGTCAGGTAGCTCTTCGACAAGGCGAGCGCCACGCTAGCCGCGGCGACGAGAACGTAGACCGGCAGCAGGTGCATGAAATCGGTGTAGCCGATGGCGAAGTGGACGATAAGGACCGGCGCGGTCGCGCACGCACATCCCAACAGCAGAGTCCACCACACCGCGCGCTGGCCCCGACGCCAACCCCACGTGCTGATCAACAGGACCGCCAGCCCCGCCCCGATCAGGGCGCCGCCGAAGCCCGCCCGATCATGGGCGATGAACGGCAGCAGATGCGCGTCAGCCGCCTGCAGATGATGGGCGCAGGTGCCCATGAAGCCGAGGTCGGTGGGCACAAACACCGAGGTGAATCCGACGACGGAGATGACCACGCCGGCCACCGTTAGGCCTGCGCCGACGCCGACCATCAACAGCTGCCCGAATAGCGCCCGGCGGCGCTGCGCCTCAGGCCCTTCGACCACCGGCGCCCAATGCGCCCCGGTCGCCCGCCGGCACACCGCCATCACCAGCGTCGGGAATAACACGACGACGACCACCGTGTGCAACGGTTCCACGAACCCGCCGGTGCCAAGGAAATAGAAGTAGCTGCCGAAGACAACCACACCCGAAATCAGCAGAACACGACGCGCCCACCGGTAGCCTTGGCGCATCGCCGCAGCCACGCCGAGATAGAGGATCCCGATGCCGATCATGTTGGCGGCCATGGTGATTCGATCATGCTGCAAAAAGCCGACCAGATGTGGGTTGAGCCGATGCAGATCGGCCACCGTTGCACCCAGATAGGCGCGGTCATAGCCCAGTAGCACCGGGCCCAACGCGACCACGCCCGCACCCAAGCCGGCCACGATCAACCCCAGCCCGGTCAGCGAGGCCCAGAACCAATCGGGCCAGCGGCGCGGACCCGCGGCGAGGCTGCAGCGCGACGACGGCACCGGCGAGGTGGGGGTAGCCGCTTCAATTACCCGGTTGAACCAGCCCGGCCCCGCCTCGAGTAGCACTGAGGGCCGGGCCAGCACCGTCGTCGACGCATCGGTGAGCGCAGACACCGCCGGCGCCAAATCCGCGCCGCTCAACCGCACAACGGGGCCGTCCGGATCGCCGACGCTGACGGCGTCGACGTCGCCGGCGATCGCTGCACATGTTTGCGCGTTGTCGGCCACCACGGTGACCCGGCACCGGCGGCCGGCCGCCGCGCGACGCACGGTCGCGACATCATCGACACCGACCGGGTTAATCTCGATTACCGAGGCGCCTTGCACAGGAAGAACCGCGATGGCCTCCCACGCGATCCGGGGTGGGACCGAGGCGCCGAACCGGCCGGCCCACTGCGCCGGCACAGCCGGGTGATCGAACACCAGAGGAATCCAGCGTCGCCCGCCGGTGTAGCGAATCAATGCAGCGAGCAACCGCAGTGCCCAAACCTGGCTGAGGCGCTCACCGAGCAACAACGCCGCAGGCCGACGAAGCGGCACATAAGTCCAATCCGGCACAGCCCGGATTCTGACACGCCTCGGTGTCATTGGCGCAAGGCTCAAGGCGCGCTGAAATGGCACACAACTGTGTTAGATGTGGACGAATGCAGACCAGAACCCAAGCCACGGCTACCTGGGCATGACCCGCGTACTGATCTGGTTGATGCCGCTCTACGTGCTCGCGTTCACGGCCCTCGATGCCCTCTTCGGCCCCCATCGCCAGCACGGCCCTCTACCGACAGCAGCGGTCATCGCAGCCGGCGCCGGGGCCCTGCTGTTTTTCGCAGCCGGCATACACCTGGCCGCCTCCTGGGAACGGCAACGACGAACCGCAGTCCAAAACGGGCGCAGAACTGGTGCGGCCCAAGCCTTCCTAGACCGCCACCCCCACCTGTCGGAACTGCTAGTGGTGGCAGTCGGATCCCCCTCAAATCAGGCACTGGGCTGGCTGATCGGCCTGGCACTATCCGGCGGCACCAGCTACGGCCTTACTCTCGCGCTGACGGCGGCGTTCCACGGAGCCCCTATTGCGTTGCTGGTTTCGGTGAACATCGCCAGCTACACCGTGCTGGTGGCCACCGCGACTTACCTCAACAGCCGCACGACCGCCCCTGACATCTGAGCGCCGGCGTGAACCGTTTTTCGCAGCGGTCGGACCTCGGCCGCCGACAGCCGCGAGCTGAGCCCCGGGGTCCCCGATTACTCAGTTCTTGGATTCTCCCGTCGGGACCGACGGCGGCTCATTACTCTCAGGAGCCGTGAAACCACAGCTGGCCGGCCCGCAATGACTGCGGGGAGGACGTCAACGCTATGCCATTGACGACCGGCCAGACGTTCGCCGGGTACACCATCATTCGCTTGCTTGGGTCGGGCGGAATGGGCGAGGTGTATCTCGCCCAACACCCACGGTTACCGCGCCGAGATGCCCTCAAGCTGCTACCTCGCGAGTGGTCGGCCGACGACGAATTCCGGGCCCGCTTCAACCGCGAAGCCGATCTCGCGTCGACGCTGTGGCACCCCCACATCGTCGGTGTCCACGACCGCGGGGAAGAAGATGGTCAACTCTGGATCTCGATGGACTTCGTCGACGGACTGGACGCTGCCCGGCTCCTGGCCGATCGATACCCCGCTGGAATGCCCCCCGAAGACGTCGTCCGCATCGTAAGCGGCGTCGCCAGCGCGCTAGACCACGCCCACAAGCAAGCTTTGCTCCACCGAGACGTCAAGCCAGCCAACATCATGCTCACCCATCTCGACGACAAGGGTGAGCAACGAATCCTGCTGACCGACTTCGGGATAGCTCGTAACGTCGACGACATCAGCGGGCTGACGAAGACCAACATGACGGTGGGCACGGTGGCCTACTGTGCACCGGAGCAGTTACTCGGCGAAGACCTCGATGGTCGTGCGGACCAATACGCACTGGCTGCCACGGCTTACCATCTGTTCTGCGGCTCGCAGCTCTTCCACAATTCAAACCCCGCGGTTGTCATCAGCCGTCACCTCAATGTGCCTCCACCAGCTCTGGCTGACCTGCGACCGGCACTTGCCAAATTCGACCCCGTGCTGGCCGTCGGTCTCGCCAAACGTCCCGAAGACCGCTTCGAACGTTGCTCCGATTTCGTGCACGCCCTGGCCGAACAACTCGATTCTGCCAGTGCCTCAACACCGTCGGCTCCTACCGTGTCAGCGCCGCGGGCTACCCCTTCGGTCGATGCCGAGGCCGGGCCATCGCGGCGACGGCGGGTAGCCGTAGCCGTCACCGTCGCTGTTCTTGTGGGCGCTTCAATCAGCGCGGCCGCGTTGCTGATGCGGCAGTCCTCGCACGACCAATCCGCGCGGAGCACCGCAACTACCGCGGCGCCGGCTGCGTCACCGGTCACGTTCGAGAACATGCGGGATTTCGTCACCAGCTATTACGGGGAGCTCCCAGCTCATCCCACAGACGCGTGGACAAAACTCGATAGCAAGTACCAAAACCAAACAGGGCAACGTGAATTCGTTGATTTCTGGGCGACAATACAGTCGGTGACCGTTCTTTCGGTCAGCCCCCGCGACGCCAGCAGCGTGGTTGCCGAACTCAAGTACGTCCGACCAGACGGAACATCAAGTACCGAAACCCGTTGGCTCAAAGTGGTGTTGGTGAACGGCGTGATGCTCCTCGATGGATCTGATCGCGTCGGATCAGTCAGTGGATCGCCGACGTCACCAACGCAGCCGTTATTCTCGCCAAAGGCGATCGATCAAGTGTTGCTGACTGCTGACCAGCTGAGCAAGGTGCTCGGAGTGACCGTCGCCAGCACTCCCGCCGGTGATGGGGGCGGCGGCCTTGCCATTGAATCGTCGTCGTACGGGATGTCGGATCATTCAAGCCAAGTCACGCCACGATCATGTGTTGGCGTGGTGTTCACCGGTGAGCATGACGTCTATGCCCCCTCCCAGCCCACCGAAATCAAAACTCAAACCATTGGCCACGTGTACCTCGGTTCGCCGGGCCCGCACCTCATCGAACAAACCGCAGCGGTGTATCCCTCCGCGAAAGACGCCCAGGACTTCTTGAATTCGGCGCAGGCTCAATGGAATACCTGTGCGAAAAGTGAAGTCGATGCCTCCCTGGGCTTCGAGAACGGCGCCGGTTATGTCTTGGGCCCAGTGCAGCGGCAAGGAGACCTCATCACCGTTTCCATGGCCACAAATAGTGGGGAGAACGGGCCAGATGCATGCCAGCAGGCAATGGGAGCCCACGGGAACGTCATCGTCGAAACGCGCAGCTGCCAGGTCCCGAAGATCGCTTCAAACTACGACCCCGATCAGGGATGGCCGCGGGATCCTGCATGGGCTGTCCCCGATGCCAAACGGGTGGCCACCGCAATGCTGGGAAACGTCAAGCCGTAACTGCTGCAGCCGTACTAGTGCAACTTCATCTGGGAATCGGCCGGTGCGTGGGCCCCGATCGGCAAAAGCCGAAAGTCCGCCCTGACCTTACCCGAGCGGATAGGTCAATCCATCCGGCGCTCACGAAGCCGGAAGATGAGTCTTTGCCGCCAGTTCGCGCCCGGCCCAGATTTCAGGAGCTGGAATTGAGAGCCTGAAAGCCCGCTCGGGTTGCCGCGCGGATCGGCCCCCGTGATCAAGACCGGGCCACGCAGCAAGGGCAGGGTGAATGCCGACATCGTCGCAGCGGCAAAGAGATTGAGTGTCGCCATGCGATTAACCGGCGCATTTCGGCCGGTATGGCCGAACCAAAACACCGCGCCGCCACGAGCGGTGAGCGTTTCGACTTGCTTGCCGATGCAATCGGTTACGACGTGATCGCTGATCGCGACCAGGTGCATCCGTTCCTCAGCAGTGACGACGATGCCCAGCTGGGCCCGCGTCAAAAGTAGCGCTTGCTCGTAGGGATCCATGGAGTCGCCCTTGCTCAGCGGAATCGTCCCCACATACCCGTATTTGAGCACACCAGGGGCGGCCATTGGGCGGGGTGGCCACCAGCCTCGGCCCGACGCGGGTCGCGAGCGCGGTCGCCGCATGCGGCGACGACCGGTGAGAGGACGGCAGCTGCGGATCCCGGCACCTCCCGCTTCTACTCGACCTTGCCCGGCAAGGAGCTGCGCGACGCACCTTTGCGTAACATCATGAGCCAGGCGAGGGAGTGATGATGAACAGTCCGGAGGACGGGGAGACCACCAGCGCCTCGGGGTCATTGGCGCGAGAAGGCGGCGAAGAATCCCGCCTGGTCGCACCGCATGATGATCCGGAGCGCACGGTGGTCGTGCCCCGCGGGCACTCGCACGACGACGAAGAATGCACCGTCGTGGTGCCCAACCCTCAGCAGTTGGTTGACGACCCTGAGCGCACAATGGTGGCGCCCCCGTCGCTCGAGCCGCGACGCAGTGAAGACGCCGACGTCGCAGATGACAGCCGACGAGGTAGGCCTGTCCAGGCCGCTTCCGACGGACAGTACGGACAACTCGGGAACTGGCAGCCGACCCCGAACCAGGAAGCCAGTCCGCCATCTGGGCCTCCGCCAACGGCGGCGCCGCCGCAGCATCCGAGGCCTGCCCCTACACCGGGCTATCCGCCTGCTGCGCCCCAGAACGCATCAGCACCGGCGGTTCCCCAGCCGGGTTTCGTTCCCCAACCACTGCACTATGGGCCGGCCAGCCAGTACAGCTTCCCGCCGCCCGGGCCTTACGCCGCCGCGCCCTACGGCCCGGTTGCACCCGCACGCCCCAGGCGCCCTCAGCGGTCTAACCTCGATTTTGCATACCGGTAGGCCGGGGTGCGGGTTGGCCGCGGATTGGCTTGTGCATTCAGTATTTTCGGGTTTTGACATGTTTACTCGCC
>NZ_JBYCKY010000769.1:0-3470 GCF_057473605.1 Mycobacterium sp. TH-M82
CGCCCTCGTTATGTGCCGGGCCGGCCGTGGTGCCGTCAAGAAGCCCTGTGCCGCATTGGTTTGACGACTCTTCGGGTCGGCGACGGGGCGCATAACGCCCGTGGTTGGGGTGATGGTTGCTTTCTACCGCTACTTGTAGAGAGGAAGTTGCCATGTGGGAGAAGTACTTCGTCAAGCCGCTGACGATCGATCGGATCCGCGCGTCGTGGATCGGCCCGGAGGTGGAGCGGTATGCGGCGTGGCTGGATGAGCAGGGCTACCGTCCCAGGACTGTGTTGCGGCGGGTACCAGAGATGCTCGCTTTTGGCGAGTTCGCCCGGGGGCACGGGGCGGCGTCGGTGCGGGATCTTCCGGAGCATGTCGAGGCATTCGTGCAGTTCCGGGTCGGCCCGAACTGCGTTAGGCCACGGCTTGCGAAGGAGATCCGCGGTCCGGTGGAGCAGATGCTGCGGGTGGTCCTGGTCGACTTCGAGGGCACCGGCCGTCACCGTCACAACCTGCCGTTCGCAGACACCGTGCCCGGGTTCTTCAACTACCTCGCTGAGGAGCGCGGGCTGCGGCCTGCCACGATCCTGGCCTACCGGCACTACCTGTCCCGTCTTGAAGCGTTCCTGATCGGCGTCGGCGCGACGGTGCCCGAGCTGTCGCCGACGCTGCTGAGCGCGTTCGTCACCGAACGTTCACGGGCGGGCTTGGCGAAGTCGACGGTGCGCGACACGTGTGGTGTCCTGCGGGTGTTTCTGCGGTACGCACACCGGGAAGGCGTCGTGCGTAGGGACTTGAGTGACGCGGTCGAGTGGCCGCAGGTGTATCGGCTGTCCACCGTGCCGCGGTCGATCACTTGGGCTGAGGTCGGCACCATGCTGGCCATAGTCGATCGACGCGCTCCTGTCGGCAAGCGCGACTACGCGATGTTGCTGCTGCTGGTGACCTACGGGTTGCGGGCACGCGAAGTCACCGCGCTGACGTTGGACGACATCGACTGGAAGCGGGAACGTCTGGCTGTCCCGGAACGCAAGGCGGGGCATTCCACCGCGTTCCCACTCTCACCGGTTGTGGGTGCGGCGTTGGCCGACTATCTGCAACACGGACGACCGGCGAGCAGCGATCGGCACGTGTTCTTCCGCGCTGCGGCTCCGGTGCGACCGGTCGGTACGGCCGCGATCTCCGCGTGCGCCCGCAACTATCTGCTGCTGGCAGGCATCGACGTGCCGCGGCCGGGCTCGCACACGCTGCGCCACACCTGCGTGCAGCGCCTTGTCGATGACGGCTTCACGTTGAAGACAATCGGTGACTTCGTCGGGCACCGCTCGGCGAAGTCGACCGAGGTCTACGCCAAAGTTGATGTCGAGAACCTCCGCGAGGTCGCCCTCGGCGACGGCGAACAGGTACTGCGATGACCGCCGACCTACACGCCGTCGTTGATGCCTACCTGACCCACAAACGCGGCGTGGGCCGCAAGTTCGACAGCGAACAGGCCGAACTCACGCTGCTGGCCCGCTTCGCCGACCAGCGTGGCATCAACCGACTCGATCAGCTCAATGCGGGCGTCATCGACGACTTCCTGGCTTCCCGGCCGCGGACGCGGCCGCGGAGCTTCAACCATCTGCTCGGCGTCGTCACCGGCCTGCTCAACTGGGCAGTGACGCAGGAAATGCTCGACGTCGCCCCAGCGTCGCTGACCCGCAAGCGTCGCGGGACGGCTGACCGGTTGCCGTTCCTATTCGACCGTGCGCAGGCGCGTCGACTGCTCGACACCGCAGCCGCGTTGCCGGACAACCCTCGCGCGCTGCACCGCGGCCCGACCTACCGCACCGTCTACGCGATCTGTTACGGCCTGGGGCTACGAGCGGGCGAGGCATGCGGACTGCGGGTCGCAGACGTCGATGTCGACCGCGGCCTGCTCGTGGTCCGCGGTGGCAAGTTCGGCAAGACCCGCCTCGTCCCGCACGGCCCACAGATCGGTGAACTGCTGCACCGCCAACTCGAGTACCGGCATCAGGAAGACCGATCCGCCGGGACCGACGGCCCGCTATTCACCTTCGACGGGCGGCGATGCATGCACCCGGGCACGGCCAGCCAGACCTTCCATCACCTCGTGCCTCTTCTCGACCTCCCTGTTCCTGACGGCGTGGGCGCGCCGCGACTGCACTCGCTGCGGCATTCGTTCGCCGTGGGATGCCTGCTGCGCTGGTATCGGCAAGGGATCAATCCCATGACGAGGCTGCACCAGCTGTCCACGTTCATGGGCCACGTCGACCCGAAATCGACCGCGGTCTACCTGCAGATCACCCCCGAACTGCTGGCCGAGGCCAACCGGCGGTTCGAAGCATTCGCGCAACCGGCCTGGGCGCAGGCACTGCCATGAGCACGAACACTCCGCTCGGCCCGATCGTGCAGTCCTTCTTCCTCGACCACCTGATCACCGTGAAAGGGCTACGACCGGCGTCGGTGCGCAGCTACCGCGACACCATGCGGCTGTTCCTGCTGTTCCTCGCCGGCGACAGGCGCTGCAAGATCACGAAGCTGCGGCTCGCCGATCTGACTTTCGACCGGGTCGTCGCGTTCCTGCGCTACCTCGAACTGGACCGCGGTAACCACGTCCGCACCCGCAACCAGCGCCTTGCCACACTGCACACGCTGTTCGACTACATCGCCACCCGTGAACCGGAGATGCTCGGCGTCTGCCAGCGTGTCGCAGCCATCCCGATGAAGCGTGCCGCGCCGGCCGAGACGAGCTTCCTCGAACGCGACGAGGTTGAGCAACTGTTCGCCGATATGCCCCACGAGGGCCGACTCACCCCGCGTGACCGTGCGCTGCTGCTGTTCCTCTACAACAGCGGCGCACGGGTGCAGGAGGTTGCCGACCTGCGCGTCGGTAACCTCGATCTCGGTGAATACCCCGTCGCGCGCTTGCACGGCAAAGGCGACAAGTGGCGGACCTGCCCGCTTTGGCAGCGCACCGCGCAGCTGCTCCGAGAGCTGCTGGACTGCGCCGACCAACCAGCCACCCCCGACACCGCGGTGTTCGTCGCCCGCGGGCAGCCGCTCACCCGTTCCGGTATCTACAAGATCGTGCGCCGGCACGCCGCCGGACTGGACGACCAGCGTCACGGGCGACACGTCAGCCCGCACACCTTCCGCCACACTGCGGCCGTCCACTTGCTGGAGGCCGGCGTGGAAGTCAACGTCATCCGAGGCTGGCTCGGTCACGCCGACCTGTCCACCACGAACCGGTACGCCGAGATCAACACCAAAGCGAAACAGGCGGCGCTCCGCGCCACCGAACTTCCAGGTTCTTCGGCGGGACCCCCGAGCAAGCCAATCTGGCGCACGGACGAAACCCTGCTGAACTGGCTCGCCTCACTCTGACCGTTATGCGCCCCGTCGCCGACCCGAAGAGTCGTCAAACCAATGCGGCACAGGGCTTCTTGACGGCACCACGGCCGGCCCGGCACATAACGAGGGCG
>NZ_JBYCKY010000770.1:0-1068 GCF_057473605.1 Mycobacterium sp. TH-M82
GTTTCGGGGCCAGAGCGTCCAGCGCCGAGGACACGTCGGGGGCTGCGAGCGACCGTTCGATGTAGTGCCGGCGGGTCACGTCCGGGTCTAATGGCCCGACTGCTTGGCGGCGTGTTCGGCGCCGTAGGCGCGCTCGACCATCGTGGCGACCTTCCGGCGGAAGGTGTGCGGGGTGACCGATGCGGGTGCCCGTCGCCAGGAGCAGGGTGAATTGCTCCACAGGTCATAGCCGTGCCTCGGCCCGAACGACTGGGCCTGCTGCCAGGCGGCGATACGCCCCAGCAGTGTCTCAACGTCATCGGCGGTGAGAGCCTTCGGCTTCCCCCGCTTGCGCGGCGGGGTGTACGCCTCCACGACCGGGTTGTACTCCAACAGCCCGAACCGCACAGCCATCGAACTGGCTTGGCGCAGCACCGTCTTCGCATTGCCGACGCGGGCAGGCAGCTCCCGCAGGAAGCCATCCACCCGTTGCGGGTTGAGTTCACGGATACGGAGCTACCCGACGCGCGGGACGACGACCTGCTCGACCGCGCGGTGGTAGTAGTCCTTGGTTTGTGTCGTTCGTTCCGAGCCATCCACCTCCACGAGCCAACGGGTCAGCACCTCAGACACCGGCGCGGGCTCCGGTGCTGCCCGACGACTTCACCCGGCGGGTCTCGCCGTCCCGGTCACGAAACCGCGCTTCGGCGATCCAACGAGTCGTCGCCGAGCTGGGTACGGCGGATAAACTCGTAGGTGCCTATCTGGGGGGGGCCGGCCATCAGTGCTCGCAGCGATGGGTTATCCCGAAAGCGCCCCGGTTAGGAAGCTGCTCTGCCTGGACGCCACTGTCGTCGCCGTTGCCGCCGTTGTCGCCGTCGGCTCCGGCAACCGTGGACTGGTAGCCATCATCGCCTGAGCCGCCGTTGCCGCCAAGCCCACCGTTGCAGCCGTTACCGGCATCGCCGCCCGCACTGCCCACTCCGTCCTTGCCTGCGACCAGTCCGGTTCCGCCCACGCCGCCGTTGACGTGGGAAGCAGTGCCAGCTGTGCTGCGGGCACCGGAGGCAACAGCAGCAATGGTGTCGT
>NZ_JBYCKY010000771.1:0-1162 GCF_057473605.1 Mycobacterium sp. TH-M82
GTTCGGGCCGACGCTGACGACGCGGTCCACCAGATGCGGGTGACCAGCCGCAAGATCCGCAGCCTGCTGCGGGTCTCCCCGAACTCGTTCGGGCTGACCGGCAAGACCTGGATCCTCGACGAACTCCGCGAGCTGGCCGGCGTGCTGGGTATCGCCCGTGATGCCGAGGTGCTGGCCCAGCGCTATCAGCTGGCCCTGGACCGGCTGTCTCCGGAACTTGTGCGTGGTCCGGTTGCCGAACGCCTGGTCGGTGGCGCGCGGCGGCGGTATCGAATCGGCCTGAAGCGATCCCTGGTCGCGCTGCGGTCGACGCGATACTTCGGGCTGCTCGACGCGCTGGACGCGGTGGTGGACGGCTCAGCACCGACCGATTCCGGCGCCGAAACAGCGCTGGTGGATCTCGACACCGCCTACAAGCGCGTGCGGAAGGCAGCCAGGGCCGCAGCCCAAGCTCCCGAGGAAGACCGCGACAAAGCGCTGCACCAAACGCGCATCAAGGCCAAGCGACTGCGCTACACCGCTGCGGCCACCGGCGCGACGAAGGTCGCCGAGCAGGCGAAGGCCATCCAGACGTTGCTCGGTGACCATCAAGACAGCGTGGTCAGCCGCGAGCACCTGTCCAGGCAGGCCGCTGCCGCCCACGCCGCCGGGGAAGACACCTTCACCTATGGTCTGCTCTACCAGCAGGAGGCGGACCTGGCCCGCCGTTGCCGTGAGCAGCTCGGTGCGGCACTGCGCAAGCTCGACAAGGCGGTGCGCAAGGCCCGCAGATGAGAAGCCCCGACAGGGCGGACGAGTTGGCCTGTAAGCCGGATTCTGTTCCGCACCGCCAGACCTGGCGGTGCGGCGGCGACCATCCATCTGGACACACCGTCGCCGGGTGCCTCAAGCGGCCTACCCGCAGGCTCGGGCGAGCAACCCTCTAACGCCTGCGCGACCGCACGAGTGCGGTCTTCTTGGCCTTGCTTCGGGTGGGGTTTGCCGAGCCATGCCGGTCACCCGGAATGCTGGTGCGCTCTTACCGCACCGTTTCACCCTTACCACCGGGCCAGCTAGCGCCAGCTGGGTGGCGGTCTGTTTTCTGTGGCACTTTCCCGCGAGTCACCTCGGATTGCTGTTGGCAATCACCCTGCTCTGTGAAGTCCGGACTTTCCTCGACCCG
>NZ_JBYCKY010000772.1:0-1524 GCF_057473605.1 Mycobacterium sp. TH-M82
CTCGAAACACTACACCTGGGGGGTCGCGAGGTGAAGAGATACAAGATGTTCTGAATAACATTTCTGAAATTCCCTGGTCGTAAGCGTTGCCAGCCAACCGGGCCCGGCGTGTCGCGCGTCACAACCCCGGTTCGCCGTTGTGCCACGGATCGGTATATCAGTGCCCACCGACAAGCAGCCCGGACCTTCCCCGCGTGATGGCCAACAGCAAAGCCGTCGGCGCCGGGGCCGGCGGCTTTGTGGTTCGTCGTCGATGACGCTGCCGGCCCCCCGGCCTGCGGTTTGCCCGTTGCCGCAGCGCTCAGCCGACCTCGGCGACGAGCTTGCCGACAACCTCCCGCACAGTGGCCGACAGCTCGGCGCGTTCCGCCGGAGCCTTACCCTCCAGAGTTTTCAACGGGACGGAGAGCTTGATCGACTCGACCACCCGGGCACCAGCGAAGCCGAACGACTTGCGGGTTTCCTCGTGCGCCCAGACTCCGCCGTACTGGCCCATAGACCCGCCGATGACCGCCACCGGCTTGCCCTCGAGCCCGCGGGCCGGCGAACTGCCACGGCACACGCTCGCGACCCTGGGCGACGCGTGACAGAGCCTGGCCCGCAAATTGTGCGCAACGTGACGGACGGCTGGATCCGGCCATGTCGACCTCCACCGAGTCCTGGCCTCGGTCGAGTTGCGGCGCCCTCCAGATCCGGCTACTCGGTGCGCGACTCGAACTCGCCTTGCCGCGGCACCGCGCCGGGCCGCAAGGCGCGCATGAACGCCATGTTGACCCCGTGCATCGCCAGGCTGTAGGGCCACCAGGCGAATCGCTTGAAGGCGTAGAGCGCCCGGATGTCCGCCGAGGTGTAGATCAGATACCGGTTCTTGGCCACCCCGGCCACAATCTTGTCGGCCGCCCGTTCCGGCGACACGGCGTGGCCGCTGAAGCGGTTTACCCAGCGAGCGACCCTGGGGTCGTCGCGGTCGACACCGGCGATCTCGACGGTATCGATCAACGGGGTGCGCACCGCGCCCGGCACCACCACCGACACCCCGATGCGATGGCGGGCCAGGTCGAAACGCAGCACCTCGGAAAGACCGCGCAGCCCGTACTTGCTGGCGCTGTAGGCGGCGTGCCAGGGCAGCGCGACCAGCCCGGCCGCCGAGGAGACGTTCACCAGGCGCCCACCGCGTCCGGCCGCGACCATCGGCGGGACGAA
This sequence comes from Mycobacterium sp. TH-M82, assembly GCF_057473605.1. Taxonomy (NCBI): domain Bacteria; kingdom Bacillati; phylum Actinomycetota; class Actinomycetes; order Mycobacteriales; family Mycobacteriaceae; genus Mycobacterium; species Mycobacterium sp. TH-M82. The sequence goes on from NZ_JBYCKY010000772.1 coordinate 1,204, forward strand.
CGCCTCGATGACGTGGATCGGCCCCATCAGATTGACGGCGATCATCGTGTCCCACTGCTCGTGCGTCAGCCGGTCCACGGTGCCCCAGGCCGACACCCCGGCGATGTTCATCACCACGTCCATGCTCGGGTGCGCGGCGTGCACGTCGGCGGCGAACGCTGCGACCGCGTCGCGGTCGGCGACGTCGAGGACGCGATGCCCGGGCACCCGCGCGCCCAGCGCCCGCGCGTCGGCGACGGTGAGCTGCAGACCGTCGGCGTTGCGGTCGGTCAGGTAGAGCTGCGCGCCGTCGGCGGCCAGCCGCAGCGCGGTCGCGCGGCC
>NZ_JBYCKY010000773.1:0-1939 GCF_057473605.1 Mycobacterium sp. TH-M82
AAACCGGTCGGCAGGGGTCGGCATCGTGTGGTGACGGTATACGACATGATCCACGAGCTTTTTCCCGACGAGTTTCCAGACGCAGAACGGGTGGCCGCTGCCAAGCGCGCCGCGGTGGATCGCGCTGACCACGTGATCTGCATTTCGGAGACGACCCGACGGGATCTCGTGCGCATTTTGGGTATCGATGCGGCACGTACGAGCGTCGTGCACCTCGGTTACTCGATGACCTCTGAGACGGACCCAGAGGAGCCAAGAAGCGGTGAGCGCAGACCCACGCTTCTGTACGTGGGGAACCGCAGGGGATATAAGAACTTCGGAATTGTCTTGCAGGCGTATGCCAGCTCGGTGGTGTTGCGGGATTTCGAACTTATAGTATTCGGTGGACACTCGGTGTTGCCTGATGAGCAGCAAGAAATCGCCCGACTCGGCATCGCTGGTAGCGTGCGGTTCGAGTCTGGGTCCGATCGAGAGCTCGCAGCTCGCTATAGGCAGGCAGTTGCGTTTTTATATCCATCGAAGTACGAGGGGTTTGGCATTCCGCCCCTTGAGGCGATGAGCCATGGCTGCCCAGTCGTATGCAGTAATGCCGGCTCAATCCCCGAGGTAGTCGGGGACGCCGGACTGTTCTTCGAACCCGACGACGCCGAGCAACTGCGCGCGACCCTGGAACGCGTCGCGACGAGCGACGGACTGCAGGCGGACCTGCGAGCCCGGGGATACGCCCGTCTCAACGCGTTTTCCTGGGAAAAGTGCGCCGAGGCGACCGCCGAGATTTACCGCGATCTCAGCTGAGGTTTGCCGCAGCCTCTCGGGTAGGCACTCCTACGTAAGAATGGCTTTTAGTTCATCTCTTGCGGAGGGTTATCTCTCGACCCGCCAGGTAGTTGCCCGAGAGTAGGTCGTTCCTGGTATCGGAGCCCGAGGCTATGTGTCCGGCGGAGATATCGGCAACCTGCCTGCCCGAATCCGGGCGTTACGCTACGCGACGCGTCACAACGAGGTAACGTTCCGTCCAATGTGGACTGCCGTGCTGTTTTTGGGCTTCGGGATGGCGATCGACCCGTTGCGCTTGGGTCTCGCCGTGGTCTTGCTATCCAGGCGTAAGCCGATGCTCAATCTTCTTGTGTTTTGGTTGGGTGGCATGGTGGCGGGCCTAGCGCTCGGCTTGGCAGTGCTCATCGTGATGCGTGATACAGCGTTGCTCGTAATCAAGAGTCTCGTCTCCGCGGTTGCGGATGTCCGGACCACCATCGCCTTGGACGGAGGACGCCTGCAACTCGCCTTGGGCGTGCTCGCGCTCGGATCTGTGTCCTACATGTTGATGCGTGAGCGCGCTCGGGCGCAGGCCCCCGTTCTCGTAGGGGGTGGTGCGTTTAATGGGACGCCCCAGCCTCGCGCGCCGGGCCTATTCGCGCGGATGGGCGCGATCACGCAGAACCTGCTGGAACGCGGCCGTCTCTGGCCCGCATTTCTTGCCGGCCTGGGATCGGCAACGCCGCCGGTGGAGTGTCTGATGGTGCTCACCATCATCATGGGGTCGGGCGCCTCGCTCAGCACACAGCTCAGCGCGTTCGGCCTGTTTACGCTCATCGTTCTCGCGGTAATCGAAATTCCACTCATCGCTTATGTTGCGATGCCCGAGCGAACGCATGTCCTGATGCAGCACCTGCAGAGTGGGATACAGAAGTACCGTCACCGCATCGCTCAAGGGGCGCTGAGTGTTGCCGGCGTGCTGTTCGTAGCTCAAGGCATGGGGAGTCTCTAAACTGCTCTGGCGACGCATTAAGCGCGGCAAGCAGTGGAACGTCTGCAGCCTCGATAGAACTCCCGGACATCCCGCCGTCTCGGTGTGTGTACCCATGTACAACAATGGCGCGACCATCGAGCGCTGCCTGCGCAGCGTCCTGGACCAGGACGGGGTCGACTTCGAGATCGT
>NZ_JBYCKY010000774.1:0-7333 GCF_057473605.1 Mycobacterium sp. TH-M82
TCGCGCAGCGGCTCTACGAAAACGGCTACATCACCTACATGCGCACCGACTCGACCACGCTCTCGCAGGCGGCCATCGACGCCGCCCGTACTCAGGCGCAGCAGCTCTACGGCGAGGAGTTCGTCTCGCCGTCACCGCGCCAGTACACCCGCAAGGTGAAGAATGCGCAGGAAGCCCACGAGGCCATCCGGCCCGCCGGTGAGACGTTCGCCACACCCGACGCCGTGCGTCACGAGCTCGGCGGTGACGAGTTCCGGGTCTACGAACTGATCTGGCAGCGCACGGTGGCCTCGCAGATGGCCGACGCGCGGGGCACCACGCTGAGCCTGCGGGTCGCCGGAATGTCCGGGGACCGGCGGGTGACGTTCGCCGCCAGCGGGCGCACCATCACCTTCCCCGGGTTCCTCAAGGCCTACGTGGAAACCGTCGACGAGCTGGCCGGCGGTGAGGCCGACGACGCCGAGCGGGCCCTGCCGCACCTGCGGCGGGGGCAGCGGGTCGACGCGACCAAGCTGACCCCGGACGGGCACTGCACCAACCCGCCCGCCCGCTACACGGAGGCGTCGCTGGTCAAAGCCCTCGAGGAGCTGGGCATCGGTCGCCCGTCGACCTATTCGTCGATCATCAAGACCATCCAGGACCGCGGCTATGTCTACAAGAGGGGCAGCGCGCTGGTCCCGTCGTGGACTGCGTTCGCCGTCATCGGGCTGCTGGAGAAGCATTTCCGGCGACTGGTCGACTACGGGTTCACCGCCGCTATGGAAGACGAGCTCGACGAGATCGCCACCGGGCAGGAGAACCGCACCACCTGGCTGACCAACTTCTATTTCGGCGGCGAGGCCGGCGTGCCCGATTCGGTGGCCCGGTCCGGCGGTCTGAAAAAACTGGTCGATGTCAACCTGGAGGACATCGACGCGCGCGAAATCAACTCCATCAAGCTGTTCGACGATGCTGACGGCCGGCCGGTCTACGTCCGAGTGGGCAAGAACGGGCCCTACCTGGAGCGCATGGTCGCCGACCCCGGCGAGGAGGGGGAGCCGACCCCACAGCGCGCCAACCTCAACGACACCCTCCCCCCCGACGAGCTGACCCTCGAGGTCGCCGAGAAAATGTTCTCCACCCCCCAGCAGGGCCGGGAACTGGGAGTGGACCCCGCTACCGGCCACCGGATCGTCGCCAAAGACGGCCGGTACGGACCCTACGTCACCGAGATCCTGCCGGAGCCCGACGCCGAACGTGGCCAGGCCAAGAAAGGCAAGAAACCCGCCGGCCCGAAACCGCGCACCGGATCGCTGCTGCGGAGCATGGACCTGGAGACGGTGACCCTGGACGACGCGCTGAAGTTGCTGTCGCTGCCGCGCGTCGTCGGCGTGGATCCCGATTCCGGTGAGGAGATCACCGCCCAGAACGGTCGCTACGGGCCGTATCTGAAGCGGGGCAACGACTCTCGCTCACTTGCCGGCGAAGAGCAGATCTTCAGCATCACCCTCGATGAAGCGCTGAAGCTCTACGCCGAGCCGAAATATCGTGGCCGACAAGCTGTCCCGGCTTCCCCGCTGCGTGAACTGGGCACTGATCCCGCGACCGGCAAGCCGATGGTGATCAAAGACGGTCGGTTCGGGCCGTACGTCACCGACGGAGAAACCAACGCCAGCCTGCGCAAGGGTGACGAGGTGGCCTCGATCACCGACGAGCGCGCGGCCGAATTGCTGGCCGACCGCCGGGCGCGTGGTCCGGTCAAGCGGACCGGGAGGAATACCACGCGCAAGACCGCCTCCAAGACAGCGGCGAAGAAAACCGCCAAGCGCGGGTAGTTAGAGCTGAGGCTGGTCAGCCTCGTCGGAAACCCGCTTGGCAGCAGCCAGGTTCAGTGGCCGGGCCAGCTGAGTGGGCACGGTACGCCCGCGCAGCTCGACCACTTCGCCGACTTCCCAGCACAGGGCCTCCGCGTCCACCGCGCCGCTCACCGCGGCCGCCGACGCCAGCACGTGACCGTCCTCGAGCTTGGCCAGCTCGGTCAGCCGGGCGGCTTCATTGACCGGGTCGCCGATCACGGTGTATTCGAAGCGGGCCTGGGCGCCGATGTGGCCGGCGATGGCCTGCCCGGCCGACACCCCGATGCCGAATTCCGCGGAATCCAGCACCGGGAGCAGTTCGTCGTGCAGTTCGCGGGCGGCCCCCAGCGCTGCGCCGGAGGCGTCGGGGTGTTCGATCGGAGCGCCGAAGATCGCCAGTGCGGCGTCGCCCTGGAACTTGTTGACGAAACCGCCGTGCCGCCCGACGGTGTCCACCACCACCCGGAAGAACTCGTTGAGCAGGTTGACCACCTCGTCGGGCGGCCGGGTCGCGGCGAGATGGGTGGAGCCGACCATGTCGACGAACAGCACCGCGACCTTGCGTTCCTGCCCACCGAGCTCGGTGCCGCGCTCCAGCGCGCGCCGGGCGACGTCCTCACCGACGTAGCGGCCGAAGAGGTCGCGCAGCCGCTGCCGTTCGGCGAGGTCGCGCACCATGTCGTTGAACCCGGCCTGCAGCAGGCCGAGTTCGCTGGCGTCGTAGATCTGCATGTGTGCGTTGTAGTTGCCGCGCTGCACCTCGCCCAGTGCCCAGCGGAGCTGGCGCAGCGGGTCGGCGACCGACATCGACACCAGCACGGTACCGGCCAGCCCGATGCCCAGCGCGACCAGCGCCATCAGCAGGATCGGGGTGAAGAGCTTGGCCGGCGGAGCGCTGAGCAGCGATAGTTTGTCGGCTACCACCGTGAACACGATCGCCAGCAGCGGCACGCCGGTGGACAGCAGCCAGGTCAGCAGTTGGCGCAGCAGCACCCCGGGCGTGTGCAGCTTCTCCGGCACTCCCTCCCGCAGCGCGGCGACGGCAACCGGCCGCAGCACCCGTTCGGACTGCAGATAGCCGATGATCGCGGTCGCGGCGGCGCCCAGGGCGGTGGCGACCGCCGTCACCGGCGCCGCATGGCTGGCCACCGATCCGCTGGCGATGACGAACACCACACCGCCCACCGCCCAGTAGCCCAGGCTGATCAGTGTGCGGTAGAACGGCATCCGCAATGCGCGAGAACGCGCCAACTCGGTTGCCGCCGGGTCGGTTTCGGCCAGCAACTCGTCTCGTCGCTGCCACCGGAACACCGGCATCACCAGCCAGAGGCTTAGCGAAAACCCCACCACGAACAGGATTGCCAGCACGACGGCGAAGATCGCGACGTTGGCCCGGGGCAGATCCTGCAGTTCGATTCGGTCCTCGGGCGGCAGACCGAAACGCAGGAACCCCGTCACGAACAGTGCGCCGATGACGTCGGCCTGCAGCATGCCCAACGTGAACACCGGCCACGGGGTCCGCACCACCCACCGGATGAACCTGGCGATGCGCCCACCGAACATCGTCGCCGTACCCACCAGCCAACCGTATCGGTCGCGACCCCGGACCGCCGATCACCGGCTGCGTCGGAATCGGCTACTACGGTGAGAGGCGATGGCTGAGGTTTTTGCCCGGCTGGTGGGCCAGCAGTCGGTGGAGGCGGAGCTGGTGGCGGCCGCACGGGCTTCCCGGGATGATTCGGCTCACAACGCCACCGGCGTGGGCGCGATGTCACATGCGTGGCTGATCACCGGCCCCCCGGGTTCGGGCCGCTCGATCGCGGCGCTGTGCTTCGCCGCGGCGCTGCAGTGCACCGCCGATGGGGTGCCCGGGTGCGGCCGCTGTCACGCGTGCACCACGACGCTGGCCGGCACCCACGCTGACGTGCGACGGGTCATCCCCGAAGGACTGTCCATCGGGGTGGACGACATGCGCGCCATCGTCGCGATCGCATCCCGGCGGCCAAGCACCGGACGCTGGCAGATCGTGCTGATCGAGGACGCCGACCGGCTCACCGAGGGAGCGGTGAACGCCCTGCTGAAGGTCGTCGAGGAGCCGCCGCCGTCGACGGTGTTCCTGCTGTGTGCGCCGTCGGTGGATCCCGAGGACATCGCGATCACGCTGCGATCACGGTGCCGGCACGTCGCCCTGGTCACGCCGTCGCCGGCAGCGATCGCGCAGGTGCTGACCGACACCGACGGGCTGGACGCCGACACGGCGGCCTGGGCGGCGTCGGTGAGCGGCGGTCACGTCGGCCGGGCCCGCCGGCTGGCCACCGACCCTCAGGCCCGCCAGCGCCGCCAGCGTGCGCTGGGATTGGCCCGCGACGCGGCGACGCGAACGCGCACCTATGCCGCGGCCGCGGAGTTGGTGGCCGCCGCCGAGGTCGAGGCCCGGGATCTGACCGCGGCGCGCGCCGCGGCCGAAACCGAGGAACTGCGTGTCGCGCTGGGGGCGGGAGGCACCGGACGGGGCACCGCCGGGGCGCTGCGCGGCGCCACCGGGGCGATCAAGGAGCTTGAGCGGCGACAGAAGTCACGCCAGACCCGCGCGTTCCGCGATGCGCTGGATCGCGCGCTGATCGACCTGGCGGACTACTTCCGGGACGCGCTGCTGGTGGCGTCCCGGGCCAGCACTGCCAGCACTGCCGGCACTACCGGCACCGTGCGGCCCAGCCACCCGGACATGGCCGACAAGGTGGCGGCGATGGCCGCCCACGTCACGCCGGAGCGGTTGCTGCGCTGCATCGAGGCGGTGCTGAGCTGCCGGGAGGCGCTGGCGGTCAATGTCAAACCCCGCTTCGCCGTCGACGCGATGGTCGCCGCCATCGGCCAGGCGCTGCGCTTTGACCGGTAGACTCACCCCCGCTCGGGACGCACCGGGCACGCCACCTTAGCTCAGTCGGCAGAGCGGCTCACTCGTAATGAGCAGGTCAGGAGTTCGATTCTCCTAGGTGGCTCCGGGGTAGAAGGTCGTCGCGGGACCGCCCGAGCCCAAGTCTATGTACACCGGCATCTGGTGGAACGGCATATAACCGGTGTTCATCGAGCCGCTGGAGATCACGGCGGGGCCGTTTGACCCGACCAGCGTCTCACTCGTCGTGTAGGAGTACAGCAGCTCGCCATTCTGGTTGTAGACCGAGATTTCTGTGCCATTCGGTATGGCGCCGTTGACGGCCACCGCAGCCGCCCCCGGCACCGAGGACGGCATCGTTCCGAAGACGCCACCGGAGTCGATGATCGCATTGACCGCCTGGTGCGGCCCGCCGTCGATCGACGGATAGAGGGTGCTGTTCGCCACCCCCTGAACCGTGATCCCATCGGCCGCGGGCAACGTGCTGGGACCGAAGACGAGCTCTTTGGCCGGCTCGTCGATCAGCACACCCTGGTTGAGGTCGCCCGGCAACGCCGAGAGCACGGCGGAAACTCCGGAGGTGTCCGGCCCGACGGCATCCGGTGCGATCCCCAGAACACCGGATGCGTCCGCGGGACCCAGGAACTGCCCGAGCGTCCACGGGAAGTCGGAGAGGCCCGCCAGCGATGTCGGGAACCCGAAGATGAAGGCGTCGACGGGGGTCGACGCGGTGGTGACGATACCAGTGCCGGTGGCGCCATCCTGGAAAGTCACCGTCTCCGGGAGGGTGAGGTAGAAGTAGCTCAAACCTCCGCTGTAGCCACCGAAACCCAATCCTGTGGGCAAGCTGAGGTGATCGAGTCCAATATCCCACCATGGGATAACAAGGCCATTGGATCCGGTGTCGACCACCACGGGTACACTCGCCCCGCCGCTGACCGAGATGTCGACCACCGGCTCGGTGACTGCATTGATATTGATCGGGACCGTCACGTTCGCCGGGACGGCCGTGCCCGCCGTGGCGGTGTCCGCGGCGAGCGAAGGCACCGCAGCGCCGTCCGCGGCACCGGTGGCTGCAAAGGCGGCGTCGGGGCCGAACGACTGGTCGGTGCCGACGGCGGGGTCTAGACTCTCGACCGAGTTCAGGATCGAGTCGACGACGACGTCGAAAGGGTCGGCCTGCGCCGGCGGGGCGGCACCCAACGGTGTCATCCCGAACACCCCGAACAGCACGGCCGCCCCGGCCGTCGCGCCCAGACCAACGACCCGCGAGCAGTGGCTCTCCCCCGTGCTGCGACACCGACGACGTGACATAGATTGACCCCTCGGAACGAACTCTGAGGTTAACGTAACCCCGTTATGTTAGCAACGCGCTCGCACATGTCAGCAGTAGTGGCTAAAATATTTGGCCGCCGGGTATTTCGCCACTTTGGTGGCTAACTCGGTGCTAGGTGTCCCAGCGGCCCCGCCGCGATGCACACCGACAGCGCCGCGGTGTCGGCCCGCACGGTGATGGCGTCGCCCGCGCCGGGCAGCCGCACATAGACCCGGTTCAGCCCGGGGCGCACCCGCGTCCGCACGTCGGGTCCGTCGGATTCGTCTGGCCCGTCTGATAGCGACAGCGTCAGCGAGCCGTCGACGTTGGCCAGGTAGTTGATCTCGACGGTCCAGTCCGCGGGCAAAAGCGGCCCGTCCAGCACGAGACGTACCGGCAGTTCTGGCTGCACCAGGTAGCCACAGTGCGGCACCGGCCCGGCCACGATCGTTCGCACCCAGGTCACCTTCGCGTCGGTCAGCCGGCCCGCGCTGTCGAACATCCGCAGCTGCGTTGTCGCCGAAGCGAACTCAGGCCGGTCGCGCAGCAGCGCGAACAAGTGGCTGGCCAGGTTCTCCGGCCCCACCACCCGACCGAGCACCAGCGGGTCGACCTCCTGGTCGAGCAACGGCGCGTCGGAGCCGGCGCGGGCAGCGGCCAGACTCCGGCGCGCGTTCTGTAGATACGGTTGAGCGGGGTTGTCGCGCCAGGCGTTCGAGAACGTCGCCGTCGAGTACAGGCTGCTGGCGACGAACGCCGTCGCCAGACCGGCCGTCACGACGGGCGCTTGCAAAACAAACGGGGCGCCGCGCCGGCGCGCCGAACTTTTATCGGGCGCGCAGAACGCCACCGCGCCCAGCAGGGCCAGCACCACCACCAGGTCCGGCAGATAACGCAGCGTCTGCGCGAGCTCCAGCGCGGTGAACGCCGAGGAGCGCATCAGATAGATCGGCAGCTGGCAGATGACCGCGTAGCCGACCGCCGCCAGCCACACCGGCCCGATCCGGTGTTTTCGCCACAGCGAAACAGCCAGTAACCCGCCCAGCACCAGCCAGCCCAGGGCCATCACCACCGGCCCGGGCGTGGCCCACGGTGAGGCCGGGGCCCAGCGCGCCCAGGCCCACGGCCCGCCGGCCAGGCCGGGAACGATTCCGCGGGTCACCGAGCGCCACAGCAGATCCCGGGCCATACCCAGGTTGAAGCTCCAGCGCTGCTGGTTGACCACCACCAGGTAGAGCACGACCCAGCCGGCGGTCAGCGCCAGCGACGCCGTCCACAACCGGACACCGG
>NZ_JBYCKY010000775.1:0-1786 GCF_057473605.1 Mycobacterium sp. TH-M82
GGCGAAGTTCTCCACAAAGTTGGTATTGAGCTCCTCCCGCAATTCGGTGAGCGCCGCGTGGTTTTCGCGGTAGCGGGCCCGGTCCTCCTCGGCGATCGGCGGGTTGTCGACCGGCAAGATCCACTGCGGCGTGCGCTGGAACAGGTGCAGCTGCCCAACCGTGTCGACCACGGCGCCGACGATCTGGGCCGCCGACGATCCGGTGCCGATCACCCCGAGGCGGGTCCCGTCCAGCGCCGTGTCGTGGTCCCAGCGGGCGCTGTGGAACAGCCGGCCCGTGAAGTCGTCGAGTCCGTCGATGTCGGGATAGCGCGGGTGGTGCAGCACCCCGGTGGCGGCGATGACGACATCGGCCTCGTCCCGCGCTCCGGTGGATGTCTCAATGTGCCAACGGCTTCCGTCGTAGTCCAGGCGGCACACCTCGGCGCCGTAGCGGATCGCCGTATCGACGCCATACCGGCCGGCCACGGCCTGCAGGTAGGCGAGAATCTCCGCGCCCGGGGCGAACATGTGGCTCCACTCCGGGTTGGGCGCAAACGAGTAGCTGTACAGGTGGGCCGGCACATCGCAGGCGATGCCGGGGTAGGTGTTCTCCCGCCAGGTGCCGCCGAGCCGGTCGGCCTTCTCGTACACCGTCACGTCGGTGATGCCGGCCTCGCGCAGCTTGATCGCGGCGAGTAGCCCGGCCATCCCCGCTCCGATGACGATAAACCTCAGGTTGCGCACGTCAGACCTGCCTGGGTCGCAAACCGTCCAGCACCAGGGTTACGACGAAATCGGCGACTTCGGCCGCCGTGACACCGTCGTCGGTGGAGATCCGCCGGTGCGCCAGCTGGCCGATCAGCGCGGCGAGCGTGAATGCCACCATTCGCGGCGGAGCGACGACGACGTCGCCGCGGTCCTGGGCCATGACGGTGAAGGTTTCGATCTCGTCGATGAAACGCTCGTAGATGCCCCCGAGGTGCTTTTCGAAGCGGTCGCCGAGCGCGTAGGCATCCCGGAACAGCAACTTGACCGTGGCTTTGTCGGCTTCGAAGAACTCGAACACCGCCTTGACCGCCGTGCGGAACGGGGCATCGCCGCCGACGGCGCCGCCCTGTGCGGCCAGCGCGGCGGACACCTGTGCGCGAAGCGCCTCTTCCTCGACCGCCATCAGCGCGTGAAAGAGATCGTCCTTGTTGTCGAAGTACCAGTAGATCGAGCCGTAGGCCAGTTTGGCCTGCTTGGCAATGTCGGCGATGGTGGTGGCGTGAAAGCCCTTGCGGGCGAACACTTTTTTGGCAGCACCCAGAATCTGGCTGCGACGTGCGGACTTATCCTCGTCGCTGACCGCGCGCCGCCGGCGGGTGGTGACGCTCACCGCTGCACCAGCTCGTCGAGACGCTGCACCGCGTCGATGAACTCGTCGACCATGTCGAGCACCACGCTCTGGGCCGGCCGCACCTTGTCGAGGCAGCCCACGACCTGCCCGACAAAGTAGGTCGCCAGGTCGCGGGCCGGCGCCTCCGGCTTGGTGGCGGCCTGGTGTATACGCAGCTGTGGGTCGCCGATCAGCGCGCTCTGTAACGGCATGCCCAACGGGTCCGGGGTGTCGGACCGGTCCCACTCGTCGGTCCAGGCGGTGCGCAGCATCCGGGCCGGCTTGCCGGTCAACGACCGCGACCGCACAGTATCCGACGACGTGGCCGCCAGGAACTTCTCCTTGACCACCGCCGGCGTCTCGGCCTCCTCGGTGGTCAGCCACACCGACCCGCACCACACACCCTCGGCGCCCAACGCCAGGGCC
>NZ_JBYCKY010000776.1:0-1132 GCF_057473605.1 Mycobacterium sp. TH-M82
CGTGTAGCCCACCAGATGGAAGGTGCGTTGAGCCAGCAAGGGCAGCACGGTGCGTTCCTGTCCCAGGGTGCCTCCGACCAGGGCATTGACCGCGACCAGCAGACTGAACTGCGCCAGGTTGGTGCGCAACCCCAACCGAAGGTGGTCACTGGCGCTGCTGATGAGGCGGTCGTCAGCGTGGTGCGGGACAGAGTCGCGCTCCACGTGTTCGCCAACCACGATTCGTACTATATTCCATAGATCAATGGAATAGACAAGTATCCTTGCGCGGCCGGAGCGCGTTGGCCGAAATCTTGCGGGCGCTGGCAGCGATGCCTATCATCTACGTACAGCGATAGTAGATTGGCCCGCATCTGTCACCGAGCGAAAGGACATGACATGGGAGACCTCAGCAACGTCGGCGCCAGGCCCGGGAAGCGTAAGAGGTTCGCGGCGGCTGTGTTGGCTGGTTTGTCTATCACGTTGGCGGCGTTCTTTGCCGGGACATGGGCCGGCTCGTCGGGAGCGTTGACGCTCACCTCGGGCCCGGCGAAACCTCCGAGCGCCGCAACGGGCCCGGACATGCAAAATCCAATGTCGGCCAAGATGTGTAGCGGGGGTATGCAGGACATGATGGAAAACATGATGAAAGGCATGATGAAAGACATGCCTAGCATGCCGATGACGCCGGGCCAGATGCCGAACATGCCGGACATGCCGATGACGCCGGGCCAGATGCCGAACATGCCTAGCATGCCGATGAAGCCGGGCCAGATGCCTAACATGCCAACACGCTGACTGACTGTCCAACAAAGGATTTGGTGGAAAGTGCCGACCCGGGATCCGGAAGGAGCGATCATCAGTGCTTGACACTGTCGAGGGCCTTCCGGCGCATCCTTTCCTCGTCCACGCGGTCGTGGTCTTTGTGCCGTTGACTGCCTTGCTCGCCGTGTTCATGGTGCTATGGCCTGCTGCGCGTCGTCGCATCGCGGGCGCCTCGTTGTTCCTTGCTTCAGGGACCATGGTGGTGACCGTGCTGGCCGCCATGGCCGGCAGATGGCTCCAACAGCACAGCTCGATGATGATGATGATGATGAACAGCGCGCTCATCCGCCGTCACGGCGATTTGGGTGGACAGCTCGTACTGTGGTTT
>NZ_JBYCKY010000777.1:0-1177 GCF_057473605.1 Mycobacterium sp. TH-M82
CCGTACACCGGAATGCCCAGCGCATGGCCGTAGGCGGCGGCGGTGGCCATCCCGACCCGCAGCCCGGTGAACGGTCCGGGCCCGCAGCCCACCACCACCGCGTCCAGGTCGGGCATCGAAAGCCCGGCGTCGTCCAGCGCAGCCAGCACGTTGGGGGTGATCCGCTCGGCGTGCGCACGCGCGTCGACGGTGACCCGCTCGGCCAGCACGGTCGCGCCGGCAGAGTCCACCAGACCCGCCGTCACCGCGGGGGTGGCGGTGTCGACGGCCAGAATCGCCCGGCTCACGGCAGGTTCCACCGCCAGGTCGCGGTGCGCACCTCGGAGTCGGGATCACTGCAGCGCTCCAGCGCGATGTCGAGGTGACGTTCGGAGAGCCGTTCGGCCAGCCCTTCGCCCCACTCCACCACGACGACGGCGTCGTCGAGCTCGGTGTCGAGATCCAGCGCGTCCAGTTCGGCCAGCAGGTCGATACCCCGGTGGTCCAGCAGCCGGTAGAGGTCGGCGTGGATCATCGCCGGGACACCTGCCCGCCGGGGCCGGTGCACCCGGGCCAGCACGAACGTCGGCGACACGACCGGACCGTCGACGTCCAGCGCGGCGGCGATACCCTTGGCCAGCACGGTTTTTCCGGCACCGAGCGGGCCGGCCAGCACCACCACGTCGCCGGCACGAAGCTGCCGGCCCACTCGAGTGCCGAACGCCAGGGTGTCGGCCGCGGTGGTCAGGGTCTCGGTGCCGCTACAAGTTTCAGCCACTCCCACTCCCGGTGGCAGCCCGCCCCCGCAGCCGCCGGGTCAGCGTCAGCCGTCGCGGGGTGGCCCGCTCGACCAGCCGGACCAGAGCGTCGTCGATCACGTCGGGCTCCTCCAGTTGCACCAGATGCCCTGCCCCTTCGACGATCACCAGCTCGGAGTTCCACAGCGCGGCCGCCATAGCCCGCGAGTAGCCGTCCGGGGTGAGCAGGTCGTGATCGCCGCAGGCGATCAGGGTCGGGATTGCCGAAAGTGGCTCCAGCGCCGCACTTTCGTCGTGCACCTCCAGCGCGTGCAGGAATCCCACCATGGTGGTGATCGGGGTGGCGTGCATCATCTCCTCGGAGAACGCCACCACGCTCGGACTGGTCTCCTCGCGGCCGTAGGAGGCGGCCCGCAGGATCGGTCCGATCACCGGACGAG
>NZ_JBYCKY010000778.1:0-6942 GCF_057473605.1 Mycobacterium sp. TH-M82
TGTAGTGCATGTGGAAGCGTGGGTGGTTGTCCAGCCAGGTCGCCACGGTGGGTGCCTTGTGGGTGCCGTAGTTGTCGGCGACCAGGTGCACGTCGAGGTGGGCGGGAACCCGAGCGTCGATTTTGGCGAGGAACTTGCGGAACTCGATCGCGCGGTGTCGGCGGTGCAGGGAGGTGATCACGGTGGCGTCGCTGATGTCGAAGGCGGCGAACAGGCTGGTGGTGCCATGCCGGACGTAGTCGTGGGTGCGTTTCTCGGGCATGCCGGGCATCACCGGGAATGCCGGCTGGCTGCGCGCCAGCGCCTGGATCTGGGACTTCTCGTCCACACTCAGGACCACCGCGGCCTCGGGCGGGTCCAGGTAGAGCCCGACGATGTCATAGACCTTGTTCACAAACAGCGGGTCGTTGGACTCGTGGACTTGGACAGCCCGCAGCGCTGGGCCATCGATGCCCGCGACCAGTGCGTGGCGTCGGCGGGGGTCGATTCCAGGGTGGCCACCACCACGTCTTCGACCTGCTCGGCGGTCACCGACGCGGGTCGGACCGGGCGCGGGTCGTCGACCAGTCCGTCCAGCCGCGATTCGACGAGCCGGGCCCGCCACTTGCCCACCGTCGGCTGCGCCACCCGCTCGCGGGCCGCCACTTGCTTGTTGAGCCCGCGATCAGATGACAGAGCTCACGTGATATGCAGTCCGCATTCGGTTTTGGGGTGCCCTGGCCAGCGTCCGCTGCGCGGGTGGGCGCCGGGCGCTGGCTTCACGGTGCACGGGGCACAGCCGATCGACGTATAGCCTTCGTCGGCGAGCGGATTGACCAGCACGTTATTTTTAGCGATGTAGTCGGCCATGTCCTGGTCGGACCATGCGGCCAGCGGGTTGACTTTCACCACCTTGAACTTCTCGTCGAAGCTGACCCACGGCGCGTTGGCGCGGGTTGGCGCATCAGCGCGGCGAAGCCCGGTGACCCACGCCGAATACCCGTGCAGCGTGTTGGCCAGCGGGACGACTTTGCGCAGGTGACAACACAAGTCGGGGTCGCGGGCGTAGAGGTCCTTGCCCAATAGTTGGTCCTGCTCAGCTACCGTGTGCTCCGGAATGATGTTGAGCAACCGGATGTCGTAGGTTGCCCCGACCGCGTCACGGGTGCCCAGGGTCTCAGGAAAGTGATAGCCGGTGTCCAAAAACAGCACCTGCACGCCCGGGCGCACCTTTGCGGCTAGATCGACCAGCACCGCATCCGACATGTTGGAGGCCACCACGTAACCGTCGGCGCCGAAGGTCTCGTCGGTCCAGCGCAGCAGGTCGGCCGCATGGACTCCATGGATCTCGGGGCGGTATCCCGCTGCCAGCTCCCGCAGCCTTGCCTCGGTGAAACTGCTCATCGCCACGCCTCCTCCTGATCCTTGAATCCCAGGGATATCCGACCATTCGACCGGTGTGGCGGATAGGGACAAAAGTCCTGATCGGTCGGGGCCTATGTCAGACGGCCCCGTCCGCGGGTTTGCTGAAGGTCCGGGCCGCACGACAGGATCGAGACCTCACCGACATCCGCTTCCTCGCCGATCAGCTTGGGCTGGCAATCGCGGGCCAGGTCCTCGATGTCGCGGAACGGTACTTCGGCACGGATCGGCTGGAACCCAAGTCGCAGTTCTTCATTGAGCAGATGTTTGGGGATGGCTTCACGAACCGACCCCGCTGCACCGACGATGACCAGTTCGGGATCGGAACTCAGGGGTCGACGACGACCAGCCGTCATCCAGCGTGTAGCGGCCCCCAGATATCCGGGCGGGCCGTTCGATCCGGTGGGAAAATGCAGGCCCGGATTCCCAACCGGTCGAGGCCTTTTGGATCTATGAGCGGCTTCATCCCAGGTGTTTTGATCGCTCCGAGAGTAGTGGTCGAGGATGTCATGAAGAATTCAATTGGCTTAGGAATAACGATGCGGTCATCACCCTGCCTAGCCGTCGAACCGATGTTCAACCTGCCGAGCCGAACGCGCACGCCGTCGCAATCGGTGGCATCATCCTCGCCGAACGGAGCGACTCATGAGTATTGACATCCGTAATGTGACAGTCCTGGGTGCCGGTGTTCTTGGCTCCCAGATCGCCTTCCAGTCGGCGTTCAAGGGATTTACCGTCGTTTCCTACGACATCAACGACAACGCGCTGGAGGCCGCCAAAAAACGCTACGACGCCCTGGTGGCTACCTACGTCGAGGAGGTTCCCGACGCCAAGGACGGAGCAGCGGCCGCGGCGCTGAATCGGATCACCCTGACCTCAGACCTCGCCGAAGCCGCGGCGCATGCCGACCTGGTCATCGAGGCGGTTCCCGAGGTCCTCGCGCTGAAACGGGAGACCTTCGAGAAGCTCGCCACCCTTGCGCCGCCCATGGCGATCTTCGCCACTAATTCCTCGACGCTGCTGCCCAGCGATCTCAAGGATGCGACGGGTCGCCCCGACCGATTCCTGGCGTTGCACTTCGCCAACCGGGTCTGGCAGTTCAACACCGCCGAAGTCATGGGCAGTACCGACACCGATCCCAACGTCTATGCCGCGGTCGTCGAATTCGCCAAAGCCATCGGCATGGTGCCCATCGCGTTGCACAAGGAGAAAGCGGGTTATGTGCTCAACTCGCTGCTGGTGCCGTTCCTGAACGCCGCCACCGAGCTGGCCTTCGGCGGATATGCCGACCCGCCGGATGTCGACAGCACCTGGTGCATCGCCACCGGTGCGCCGCTGGGCCCTTTCCAGATGCTCGACATCATCGGCCTCACCACGCCGTACAACATCATGGTCCGCGGGGATGCCCAATCACAGAAGATCGCCGCCTGGCTCAAGGAGAACTACATCGAAAAGGGCAAGCTCGGTCTCGCCACCGGCGAGGGCTTCTACAAGTACAAGTGATGGACCGGAGGGAAACGTCATGTATTACAGCAGCGGAAACTACGAAGCCTTCGCTCGCCCCCGCAAACCCGAGGGCATCGAGAACAAGACCGCCTGGCTGGTAGGCGCCGGCCTAGCATCGATGTCGGCCGCGGCATTCATGATCCGCGACGGCCAGCTGCCCGGAGCCAAGATCACCATCCTGGAACGACTCCCACTGCCCGGCGGGGCACTCGACGGCATCAAAGAGCCCAAGCGGGGCTTCGCCATTCGCGGCGGCCGCGAGATGGAGGACCGCTTTGAATGCTTGTGGGACCTGTTTCGGTCCGTGCCATCCATCGAGATCGAAGGCGCCAGCGTGCTCGACGAGTTCTACTGGCTCAACAAGGACGACCCGAGCCGAAGTCTGTGCCGCGCCACCGTCAACCAAGGTCAGGACGCCCACACTGACGGTTTGTTCGCCCTGAACGCCAAGGCGCAAAAGGAGATCCTCAAAGTCTTCCTCGCTTCGCGCGCAGAGATGGAGAACAAACGCATCAACGAGGTGTTCAGCCGCGACTTCCTCGACAGCAACTTCTGGCTGTACTGGCGCACGATCTTCGCATTCGAGGAGTGGCACAGCGCGCTGGAGATGAAACTCTACCTGCACCGGTTCATCCACCACGTCGGCGGAATGCCCGACTTGTCGACGCTTAAGTTCACCAAATACAACCAGTACGAGTTGCTGGTCCTGCCGCTCTACACATGGCTGCTCGAACACGGCGTGACGTTTCACTTCAACACCGAAGTCATCGACATCGACTTCGGCATCAGTGCAGATCTCAAGCAGGCCACCAGAATTCACTGGATTCGCGACGGCATCTCGGACGGGGTTGACCTCGGGCCCGACGACCTGGTGCTGACCACCATCGGCTCGCTGACCGAAAACTCCGACAACGGCGACAACCACACCCCCGCAAAGCTCGACACCGGCCCGGCACCGGCGTGGGAGCTATGGCGGCGCATCGCGGCCAACGATCCCTGCTTCGGGCGCCCAGACGTGTTCGGCAGCCATATCCCCGACACCAAATGGGAGTCGGCCACTGTCACCACGCTGGATCACCGGATCCCGGAGTACATCCACAAAATCTGCAAGCGGGATCCGTTCAGCGGCAAGATCGTCACCGGCGGCATCGTGACAGCGCGAGATTCCAAGTGGTTGCTGAGCTGGACGGTCAGCCGTCAGCCCCACTTCAAGCAGCAGCCGCCCAACCAGATCGTGGTGTGGCTGTATGCACTGTTCGTCGACGTGCCGGGTGATTACGTCGACAAGCCGATGCAGGACTGCACCGGCGAGGAGATCACCCGGGAATGGCTCTATCACCTGGGCGTGCCCGAGGACGAGATTCCCGAACTGGCGGCCAGCGGCGCCAAGACGGTGCCGGTGATGATGCCCTATGTGACCGCATTCTTCATGCCGCGTGCAGCTGGTGACCGCCCGGACGTGGTTCCTGAGGGTGCCGTGAACTTCGCGTTCGTCGGCCAGTTCGCCGAGACCACCCGAGATTGCATCTTCACGACCGAATACTCGGTGCGCACCGGCATGGAGGCCGCCTATCGGCTACTCGGCGTGGACCGCGGCGTCCCGGAGGTGTTCAACTCGACCTACGACATCCGCGAACTCCTGGCCGCCGCCGTGCACCTGCGCGACGGCAAGGAAGTCGACATCCCCATCCCGGAGATCCTGCGCCAACGCCTCGTAGATAAGATGACCAACAACGAAATTGGCGAACTGCTCGTGGAATACGGTCTGATCAAAGGCTGACAAACGCATCGTCGGGCAGATACGTTCACCCGGCTCGCCAGCACGGTTTATGCAACGCTACGTTCAGTCCGTCATCTGCATAAAATGCGTTCCGGCCGACAAAGGGTATGGCCCCGATCGGATGCCAGAAGCGGTACGCCAACAACCATGGCAGCTCTACGGTGACGACGGGCATGGGCAGGACCCGCAACGTGATAGCAGGTACTCCTCTGTTGAGGTTAAGGCGGCGGTTTTTCGGCTCTCCTGATGGCATCGAGGTGGGTCGGGGAGCGTGCGGGTAGGGCGCACGGACGTGATCTAGGTTCGATGGCTCTAACCCCGATCGATCCTGCCGGAGCCGTCGGTGCGCGCATCAACCCTTGTCGTCCTCGTTCTTCCCGGAGGCGTGGGTGATCGGGCTGGTGGCCGCGTAGTTCTTGCGGGCCTTCGCGGTGGTGTAGCGGCCGGGGTCACCACCGAACTCGGCGAGCATCCCGGCACCGAGGGACGGGCCTATCCTGGGCTGGGACAGGATGATCTCAGCGTCCGGGTGCCGACCAAAAGACGCTTCGGCCTGAGTTTCCAAGGTCTCAACCTGTTCATGAAGGACGCTCAGCACTGCGTCCGCGGCGCGGGTGGTCACTGCGTCCGCGGTGGTGATCACCATTGCCCGGTCCGCTTGCACGCCGCGTAGCGCGGCCTGGATCCGGGCGCGTTCCCAGATCATCTTGTGTGTGTGCGCGGGCCGCGACCCACGGGCCGCGGCCGGTCTCGATCCCGATCGCCGGGCGAGAACCGACAACACCCTCCCGCACATAACGCTGCACGAAAATTCGAGATAAGGGTCGAAAGTCCCTATCTGCACAGTGCAAGTAACTGCGATTGTGTATACATCCGCATCACGAAGATACGGTGCACCGTGCACAGCAATCAACGACGTTGCGCGGTAATTCAAGAGATGATTGGAGATTGATGATGGGGAACACGAATGTGCTCGACGGCGTCGATATGAAGGCGTTGACAACGATGGTTGAAGCGGTGAGGAATGATCGCAATCTGGCCAAGGTGACCTTCAGGGCCAACTCCCAGTGGCACGGTGGTTGCCTGGTTAGCTCTCAGATTGCAGCGATGACCCAGGGAGGCGACACCGACACCGGCCGGGCTGGGAAGAAGTTCACGATGACAAGCGACCATCCTGTCTCACTGCTCGGCAACGATACGGCGCCCACGCCGGCCGAGTACCTGCTGCAGGGCCTCGCGGGTTGCTTGGCGTGCAACATAGTGGGGACTGCCGCGTCTCGGGGAATCGAACTGGAAAGCTACACCTGCGAGGTGGAAACTGACTTCGACGTGGCGTCGCTGTTCTTAGGTATCACCGCGGGGATCACCGCCGAACAAGGATCTGGTGCCCAGGAGTTTCGCGCCAAGTTGAAGATCGTCGCGCCGAGAGCGAGCCGGGAAGAAATCGAAGCCGTGGTCCAGGCCGGAAAGGAACGCTCTCCCGTTACCAATACCCTCGCCAGGGCGGCCAAGGTGGTTGTGACGCTGGAGTGAACACCGCGGACTGTCGCTGGTAGCTCCTAGCGGCGACAAAAACCGCTGGGAGCTCTAGTCTTATTATGTCGCGGCTCGCACAGTAAGGTTTTGCCGGATTTTATCGAAGTAGCGGGTTGTGGATGGCAGTAGAGAAAAACATTATGGCATATTTCGGGTGGGCGTCTATAAACTACCGGCCGGACGCGGACGCAACTTCGGAAGCTCTGGTAATGCCGGACGTGAATCATCGCACTCGTCAACTCGATTTATCGCGAAACCACCCATGCGCAACGATTAAAATTAGCGAACGAATTTCTGACCCTGGTTACCAGCTTGGAACCCTCACTGACCCACTCGGGAAAGTTCGGCCCCTTCTGGCGGCAGGCTGGCAGGTTCTGACGTTTTGAGGCGTACCGCAGATGCCTGGGGTGCAATCAACTATTGGCAATCAACTTTTGAAGGGAGCGATCACGATGACGCAGACCAAACCACGGGTCCTGGTGTTGGGGAGTAGCTTTGCCGGGCTGACGACGGCCCGGTTCATCCGCGAGCACGCCGGTGACGCCGTCGAGCTTGTCGTGGTGGATCGGAATCCGTATATGACTTTTGTGCCGAATATCCAGTTAGAGGTGTTCGCCGATCACGATCCCCTCGAATCCCTGCTGCTGGACACCCCGAAGATCCACGGTCATGACGGCAACACCTTCTTGAACGCCGAGGTGATCGCGATCGACCCCGAT
>NZ_JBYCKY010000779.1:0-2595 GCF_057473605.1 Mycobacterium sp. TH-M82
GGATTCGTCGAGATGCGCGGCACACTCGACGCCGCGGCGACAGGGCAGCAGCACATCGTTGAACTCCTCGAGGGCTGGTCACGCTGACGCCGGCGACCAGCACGAGAACGGCCCGGCCGAGCCGTAGGCGGTGTCGCCCAGAGCCAAGCCGCTTTAGGAACCTTCATGTAGGAACGCGGTCACCTGCTTGACGAATCGTTCAACGTCACGCAGGTCGCCGAGCCTGGACACCACGATCACATCGGAGACCTCGACATACTCGTGCACCAAGACGTTGCGGAATCCGACGGCTTTGCGCATGGCGCCGGACACCTCGGCGGTAAGTACGCCGTGATCGCCCAGCACCTTCATGGCGTCGCCGTTGTCGGCCGGCGGCCCCCAACCCTGCGCCGAACATACGTGCTGGGCGATATCGATACACGCCTCGATGGACGTGACGAAGGTGTACTTCACCCCGCGTAACCACATCGGGTCACCACGACGGTGTTCATCTGCGTCGGATTCCGTGCGCAAAACGGCGAGATCGTCGGTGATGGCTCGCAACAGCCGAAACACCCGGACTTCATCGACCACGACGCAGCACCGCCTCCGCGAACTCCCGGTGAGCCCGGTTGAGCCGCGGCAGTTCGTCGAAGTAGATCTTGCGTGTCGTCGCCTCCCACACCACCCGAGCAGCGGGATCGCTCTCGAAGAGGAGTTCGCCCTCCAGCGCGACCCGTCCCGCGATTTCGACCGGGGCGCCGTTGAGCACCACAAGGTCGACGCCCGCGGGCAGCAGAACCTCGAAAACCTGCGGAGGCTGCCCGGCGAAGTAGGCCGCAATGTCGATATCGGAATCCGGCCCGGCCGTACCCGCGGCCCGACTGCCGTGCAGGTAGGCGAAGACTGCACGCCGACTTTTCAGCGCCTCAACCGCTTCCGCGGTCCGCCGGTCAACGTCATTCACCGCCCGATTGTCTCACCGCACTGCGGAACCGCCGGTATGCGTTGCTCACAATGTCGCATCGCCAGCACCAACACCGCGCGGCGCCGCCGTCGTCAGCTACGGGTCGTTCGCGGCGCCATCACCAGCCGGACGTCGTGGTCGGCTTTGATCAACTCGCCCGTCATCCCGGCAAGCCGTCGGTAGGGTCCGTCGCGACCGCTGGTGGAGCGAAACACCAGCCCGATTCGCCGGCTCGGGCGCGGAGCGGCAAAGTAGGCGAGCCCGAGCCTGCTGCGTTCGGCTTCCACCGGCACCGCGGTCTGCGGGATCAGCGTCACCCCCAGCCCGCCGGTCACGCACTGCACGGCTGTCGACAGTGACGCCGCCCGGGTGTTGGTCAGCTCAGGTTGTACGCCTGCCTGGTGGCAGATATCCAGGGCCTGATCGCGCAGGCAGTGTCCCTCGTCGAGCAGCAGCAGCGGCAGCTGCGCGAGTGCGCTCGGCGATACCCGGCGTTTGCCGGCCAACCGGTGGCCCGGTGGCAGCGCAAGCACGAAGTCTTCGTCATAGATCGCAATCTCGGTAATCCCGTTGGCCTGGGCCGGCAATGCGATCAGCGCCGCGTCCAACGCACCTTCGCGCAGCGCGGTCAGCAGTCGTGCGGTCTGATCCTCGATCACCCGCAGCGTCAGCTCCGGCAACCGATCGGCCAACCCGGCCAGCACGGTGGGCAGCACGTAGGGCGCCACCGTCGGTATCAGGCCCAGCCGCATCGTGCCCTGCAGGGGATCGGCGACGCCGGCGGCCGCGGCGGAGAAGCGGGCCGCCGCCTCGATGACGGCCTGCGCATGCGGCAGCAGCAGTTCGCCTTCGGCAGTCAGGAAGACCCGCCGAGTCGACCGCTCGATCAGCTGGACCTGCAGACCGGCCTCCAACGACGAGAGGGCCTGCGACAGCGTGGACTGGCTGACGCCGAGACTGGCTGCGGCAAGGCTGAACTGGTGCTTCTCGGCAACTGTGGCGAACGCCCGCAGGCCCGCGATCGTGGGTCGATAACTTCTATCGGTCATGCCTATGAGTATAGGGGAGGATATAGCCGTTGGTTCATAGTAGTGGTAGGGTCGCAAAGAGTGGGCGCGAGTCCGTAGCGCCCCGGACTTCAATCACAAGGAGTGACATGGCACTGCTGACCATCGGCGACCACTTCCCGGCCTACCGGCTCACCGCACTCATCCCCGGTGACCTGTCGAAGGTCGACGCCAAGCAACCGGAGGACTACTTCACCACGATCACCAGCGACGACCACCCGGGTAAGTGGCGGGTGGTGTTCTTCTGGCCCAAGGACTTCACCTTCGTCTGCCCCACGGAGATCGCGGCGTTCGGCAAGCTCAACGACGAATTCGCCGATCGTGATGCGCAGGTCCTCGGCGCCTCGATCGACAGCGAGTTCGTGCACTTCCAGTGGCGGGCTCAGCATCAGGATCTCAAGTCACTGCCGTTCCCGATGCTCTCCGACATCAAGCGTGAGCTGATCGAGGCGACCGGGGTGCTCAACGCCGACGGCGTCGCCGATCGGGCCACCTTCATCGTCGATCCCAACAACGACATCCAGTTCGTGTCGGTGACCGCCGGGTCGGTCGGCCGCAACGTCGACGAGGTGCTGCGGGTGC
>NZ_JBYCKY010000780.1:0-1085 GCF_057473605.1 Mycobacterium sp. TH-M82
CGTCGCGCCCGGCCCCAGCGTGGTGGTCACGTCAGGGCGGCGCTGGTCGGCGTGCACGGCGCGGGTGCGCTCGATCATCACCGCCAACGCGTCGCGCACCTGGGGGTCCAGCCCGGACAGCGCCGCGGCCAGCGCGGCGCCGGGCACGCGGACCGCGGGAGGCCGCACGCGATCGAACTGCTCTCCGAATTCCAGCGCCGCCGCGGCACCGCGCTCGGCGACGGCGGCCACGATCGGGCGCACCTTCGGCAGGACGCTTTCCACATCGGCGCCCCCGCGCGGCAGCGCCGCCCGCAGCCGGGCAGCCGTCAACTCCGTGCCCCGCAGGTCGATGCGGGCGATCACGGGGGCTGAAGGGGTACTCATCGCCTCCATTGTCCCAGAGCAACTCAAGTCGTTATCCGGCCGGTACAGTGCCCGTAGACACCGCATTGGAAAGGGAGCCGTCATGGCCGCAAAGGATCACCCCAACAACGCGCCGGGCGTCCCGATGGTGTTCCCTCCCTGGTTCGAGCGCTTCCAGATCAAATACTTCAACCCGGCGGTCAAGCCGTTCGCGCGTTTTCTGCCCGGAACCGCGACCATCACCCATCGCGGCCGCAAGTCCGGGAAGGCCTACGAGACCATCATCACGCCCTACCGCAAGGGACACGTGCTGGCGATCGCTCTGGGCCACGGCAAGACCAACTGGGTCAAGAACGTGCTGGCCGCCGGCGAGGCCGACGTGCAGTTCAGCCGCAACCGCGTGGTGCACCTCACCAATACGCGGATCCTGCCGGCCGGTTACGAGGGGCCCGACGTCGAAAAGCTGCCGCGGATGGCGCGCATGCAGTTGCGCCGGATCGGGGTGTTCGTCGGCGATATCGCCTGAGGCCGCGGGCGTTCCGCGCGTCGAGACATAAGCCAGCGCGAGGCGCATCGGCGTGTCGTGTGCGTGGTGTATGTGTCGCGACAGAGCGACCGGGGCGGGACGGGGCCTGGGCGCGAGCCCTACATGTCCAGGCCGATGTCGAGCACGCGCACCGAATGGGTCAGCGCCCCGACGGCCAGGTAGTCCACCCCGGTCGCGGCGTAGGTCGCCGCGC
>NZ_JBYCKY010000781.1:0-1016 GCF_057473605.1 Mycobacterium sp. TH-M82
CGAGACGATGTAGTCGCGTGCTTCGTCGGCGGCGGTTGCAAGGGTACGGCTTTGGGTGACCCCGACGCCGTGGACGTGCAGTTCCCAGCCTTTTGCCCACCTTGTTGCGCGGGTCCTGTAATCGGTCACTGCAGCCACCCTTTCGGTAGATCGACGAGCTTGTCGATAAGGTCGCGGACAACGCCGGGCGAGACATCCCGGTGTCCGGCCGGGACCGCAACCTTGTTGCCCGCCGGGCTGGTCCAGATCATGTGCGATCCTTTCCCCGGCCGGGCAACGCACCCATGTCGGCGTAGCGCTTTGGCCACGTCACGGTACTTCATCGACTTCACCACGACAATAATTTAGCCGGGGCTGACATTCCTGTCTAGGGGGGATAAACTAATGTCGATACGGTCAACCGAAGAGCGCATCAACGGTTGCTGCGCAATATCGCCGGCCGACGTCGCTCGTACGCGTTGCCGTTGCATCGGCCACCGGAAGAGAGTCAAATGTCTGATGTGATCGCGCGCCCGGACTCCTGGCAAGTCGCACGCGACCTCGTGAAGCAGCGTGGTTACCAACGGCAGGATGAGCCGTTCACGCTGGCGAGCGGCCGGCAGAGCCACGACTACATCGATGGCAAGTATGCGGTGAGCCATGGCGAGGACCTGGCCTTGGTGGCCAGGGCAGTGGCCGACCTCGCCGAGGCGAACGGAATCGAGTTCGACGCCGTCGGCGGACTGACGATGGGCGCGGATGCCCTGGCGATAGCCATCGCTGTGGTGGCGGGCAAACGCTGGTTCTGCGTGCGCAAAGAACGCAAGGAGCGTGGCCGCAATCAATGGATTGAGGGCGCCCGCTTCGGCGATGCAACGTTCCGGGTATTGCTCGTCGACGACGTCGTCAGCACGGGCGGGTCTGTCTTGACGGCGTATCGGCGGGTGACCGATCAGGGCGGCGTCGTCACCGGCGTGATCCCGATGGTCGACCGTGGCGACGCGGCGGCGAAGCTCTTCGTCGACCGCGGCGTGCCC
>NZ_JBYCKY010000782.1:0-2183 GCF_057473605.1 Mycobacterium sp. TH-M82
GCGGCGGCATTCACCGAGCAGAACCACGCCTTCGGTGATCTGATCCGCAGCGGCGATCCGTCCACCCCGGTGCCGACCTGCCCGGAGTGGAGCCTGAAACACCTGTTTCGCCACGTCGGCCGCGGGCATCGGTGGACGGCCCAGATCATCGCCGACCGGCTCGACCATCCGCCCGACCCGCGCACCGTCGAGGGCGGCAAACCCCCCGCCGACCCCGACGAGGCGATCACCTGGTTAGACGAAGGCGCGCAGTGTGTGCTCGACGCCGTCGAGCGGGCCGGTATGGAGACCCCGGTGTGGACCTTCCTGGGGCCGCGGCCGGCGTACTGGTGGATCCGGCGCCGGCTGGACGAGACAACGGTGCACCGCGCCGACGCCGCACTAGCACTTGGCACCGACCACACGGTGACACCCGATCTGGCCGCCGACGCGATCAGCGAATGGCTGGAGTGGGTGTCAGCTAAGGCCGGGCGCGAGGGTGCGCCGGTGCCCTTGCCGGACGGCCAGAGCATGCACCTGCACGCCACCGATCCGGGTCTGGGTGCCGCCGGTGAATGGACCGTCAACGCGGTCGACGGCAGGATCAGCTGGATCCACGATCACGGCAAGGGCGTGGTCGCATTGCGCGGCAGTGCCTCTGACCTGTTGCTGGCGATCACCCGCCGGATATCGGTCGCCCACACCGGCATCGCGATGTTCGGCGATACCGCCGTGTGGCAGACCTGGCTGGAGCGCACGCCCTTCTGACGGCAGCTGGCCAGCGGGCACGGTACCTTCCAGATCATGACCACATCGGAGATCGCCACCGTCCTCGCCTGGCAGGATGCGCTGGCCGCTGCTGACCTGGACACCCTGGTGTCACTGTCCACTGACGATATCGAGGTCGGTGACGCGCACGGTGCCGGTCAGGGTCACCAGGCGCTGCGCGAGTGGGCCGCTTCGGCCGGTATCGGCGCCGAAGTGCTCCGGATGTATGTGCACGACGGCGTCGTGGTGGTCGAGCTGACACCCGAGGACCCGGACGGTGCCGGCCCGGCGGTGGCGTTCCGCGTGGTGCACGACCATGTCACCTCGGTGTTCCGTCATGACGACGTGGCGTCGGCGCTGGCGGCGACCGACCTGACCGAAACCGACCTCGTCGACTGAAGTGATTTCGGCGGGAAGTTTTCACGCCGAAATTGCTACTGGCGATAACCGGCCAGAAAATTGCCGAGCCGCTCGATGGCATCGGTGAGGTCACGCGACCAGGGCAGCGTCACGATGCGCAGATGATCCGGTGTGGGCCAATTGAACCCGGAGCCCTGGGCGACGAGAATCTTCTCGGACAGCAGTAGATCCAGGACGAGCTGCTCGTCGTCGTCGATGTCGTAGACCTCGGGATCCAGTCGCGGGAACGCGTACAGCGCACCGTCCGGTTTGACGCAGGACACCCCGGGAATCTCGTTGAGCTTGGTCCAGGCGACATCGCGCTGCTCGAGCAGCCGACCGCCCGGCAGCACCAGATCCTCGATGCTTTGATGGCCGCCGAGAGCCACCTGGATCGCATGCTGAGCCGGGACGTTGGGGCACAACCGCATATTCGTCAACAAGCCGATGCCCTCGATGAAGCTGGCGGCGTGTTCCTTGGGCCCGGTGATCACCAGCCACCCGGCGCGGTAGCCGGCTACCCGGTAGGCCTTGGACAGGCCGTTGAAGGTCAGGCACAACATGTCGGGCGCCACCGACGCCATGTTGATGTGTTCGGCGTCGTCGTAGAGGATCTTGTCGTAGATCTCGTCAGCCAGCAGCAGCAGTTGGTGTTTGCGTGCGAGATCGGCGATCTGGGTGAGGACTTCACGACTGTAGACCGCGCCGGTCGGATTGTTCGGGTTGATCACCACCACCGCCTTGGTGCGCTCGGTGATTTTCGACTCCAGGTCGGCGATGTCGGGCTGCCAGGCTGACGTCTCGTCGCACAGGTAATGCACCGGGGTACCACCGGCCAGTGAGGTCGACGCGGTCCACAGCGGGTAGTCCGGCGCCGGGATCAACACCTGGTCGCCGTTGTCGAGCAGGGCCTGCAGGGTCAAAGTGATCAGCTCCGAGGCGCCGTTGCCCAGATAGACGTCGTCGACGTCGAAGCGGGGGAAGTCGTCGACCAGCTCATAGCGGGTGACCACCGCGCGCCGCGCCGGCAGGATGCC
>NZ_JBYCKY010000783.1:0-34086 GCF_057473605.1 Mycobacterium sp. TH-M82
AGAATGCCGAATACGTCGGTGTGCGCGACGTGGTCGGACAAGAGGGTCTGGACAAAGTCTTCCAGGTGCTGCGCACCCCGCACACCGAGGAGCCGACCAACTGGTCGCGACGGTACAAGGCCAACCTGGAGAAGCTTGCCTCCGGTGATGTGCACAAGGTCGCCGAAGTAGTGCGCGACCTGTGGCGCCGTGACCAGGAGCGTGGGTTGTCGGCCGGCGAGAAGCGGATGCTGGGCAAAGCGCGGCAGATCCTGGTCGGGGAATTGGCGCTGGCGGAGAACACCGACGACGCCAAGGCGGAGACCATCCTCGACGAGGTCCTGGCTGCCGCCTCCTAGCCACCCGGCGGAACCGGTGGCCGGCACGGTGGCGGTGGTTCCAGCCGCCGGTGCGGGAAGACGGCTGGCGGCGGGCGTGCCCAAGGCGTTCTTCCGCCTCGGCGGTCACACTTTGGTGGAACGGGCCGTCGCCGGAATGCGGGAGTCGGGGGTTGTCGACCGCGTCGTGATTGCGGTGCCACCCGATCGTACCGACCAGGCCAAACTGATCCTCGGTGGTAACGATGGTGACGTGGTCGTGGTAGCCGGCGGCTCGAGCCGGGCCGAGTCCGTGCGGCTCGCGCTGGCAGCCATCGGGGAAGCGGAGATGGTGCTGGTGCACGATGCCGCGCGACCGCTCACTCCGCCCGCCCTGATTGTCCGCGTGGTC
Source organism: Mycobacterium sp. TH-M82 (assembly GCF_057473605.1). NCBI lineage: Bacteria > Bacillati > Actinomycetota > Actinomycetes > Mycobacteriales > Mycobacteriaceae > Mycobacterium > Mycobacterium sp. TH-M82. The sequence continues at coordinate 709 of NZ_JBYCKY010000783.1, forward strand.
GAGGCCCTCGGGTCGGGGCATTCGGCGGTGATACCGGCATTGCCGGTGTCCGACACCATCAAAGCCGTCGACGCGAATGGAGTGGTATTGGGTACCCCGGAGCGGGACGGCCTACGGGCGGTGCAAACCCCGCAGGGGTTTGCCACCGAGTTGTTGTTGCGGGCTTACCAGCGGGCGGGCACCGGCGCCGAGTTCACCGACGACGCAGCCATGGTCGAGAACATCGGCGGCCAGGTTCAGGTCGTCGAGGGTGACCCGCTTGCCTTCAAGATCACCAACCGGCTGGACTTGATGCTCGCCGAAGCAATCGCGGGCCGGTGAGCGTGCTTCCCCGCGTCGGCCTGGGCGCCGACGTACACCGATTCGAGTCAGGGCGGCCATGCTGGCTGCTCGGCCTGCGGTTCCCTGACGCCGACGGTTGCGCCGGGCACTCCGACGGTGACGTCGCCGCGCACGCGCTCTGTGATGCGCTGCTGTCGGCAGCCGGGCTCGGCGATGTCGGCGTGGTGTTCGGTGTCGACGATCCGCGCTGGGATGCGGTCTCCGGCGCGGACATGCTTCGCCACACTCGCGACCTGCTTGCCCGCAGCGGATTTTCGATCGGCAATGCGGCGGTGCAGGTGATCGGCAACCGGCCGAAGATCGGTCCGCGTCGCGCCGAGGCCCAACAGCTGCTGTCGGGGTTGCTGGACGCCCCGGTTTCGGCGTCGGCGACGACCACCGACGGACTCGGGCTGACCGGCCGCGGCGAAGGGCTGGCGGCGATCGCCACCGCGCTGGTGGTCCCCACCCCGCCGAGCGTGCGTGTCGCCGGTCGACGCGCCGAGTAGAAACCCGTTTTTGCGCACGGTCACGCCAGACCGGGCCACGTCAGGCCGGTAAGCTGGCGCGTCGTGACCGATCGCGTCGGCTTGCGGCTCCACGACACGGCAACCGGCACCGTGCGTGACTTCGTTCCGCTGCGCCGCGGCCATGTCTCGATCTACCTGTGCGGTGCCACCGTGCAGGCCCCGCCGCACATCGGCCACATCCGCAGCGGTGTGGCCTTCGACGTGCTGCGTCGCTGGCTGACCTCGCGCGGTTATGACGTCGCGTTCATCCGCAACGTGACCGACATCGACGACAAGATCCTCAACAAGGCCGCCGCAGCGGGCCGGCCCTGGTGGGAGTGGGCCGCTACCCACGAGCGTGCGTTCAATGCCGCCTACGACGCGCTCGGGGTGTTGCCGCCGTCGGCCGAACCGCGCGCCACCGGCCATATCACCCAGATCATCGAATTGATCGCACGGCTGATCGACACCGGCCACGCTTACACCGGCGACGGTGATGTGTACTTCGACGTGCTCAGCTACCCGGCCTACGGTCAGTTGTCCGGTCACAAAGTCGATGACGTGCATCAGGGTGAGGGGGCGGCGACCGGCAAGCGCGACCAGCGTGATTTCACCTTGTGGAAGGGCGCCAAACCCGGCGAGCCATCCTGGCCCACCCCGTGGGGCCCCGGGCGCCCCGGTTGGCACGTGGAATGCTCGGCGATGGCCCGAACCTACCTGGGCGCCGAGTTCGATATCCATTGTGGTGGAATGGATCTGGTGTTCCCACACCACGAGAACGAGATCGCGCAAAGCCGTGCCGCCGGTGACGGATTCGCCCGCTACTGGTTGCACAACGGTTGGGTCACCCTCGGCGGCGAGAAGATGAGCAAATCGCTGGGCAACGTGTTGTCGATGGCAGCCGTGCTGCAGCGTGTTCGCCCGGCCGAACTGCGTTACTACCTGGGCAGCGCCCACTATCGCTCGATGCTGGAGTTCTCCGAGGCGGCGCTGCAGGACGCGGTCAACGCCTACCGGGGTATCGAGGACTTCCTGCACCGGGTACGTCACCGAGTCGGGTCCGTCGTCCCCAGTTGCTGGACCCCGCGCTTCGGCGCAGCGCTCGATCACGACCTGTCGGTGCCGATTGCGCTGGCCGAGGTGCACCATGCCCGTGCGGAAGGTAACCGGGCACTCGACACCGGCGATCATGACGGCGCGATAGCCCAGGCCGCTGCGATCCGCGCCATGATGAGCATCCTGGGCTGTGACCCCCTCGACGAACGCTGGGAGTCGCGCGACGAGGCCTCGGCCGCGATGAAGGCGGTTGACGTGCTGGTCCGCGCCGAGTTGCAACGCCGGGAGGCCGCGCGCGCCGAACGGAACTGGGCGCAGGCAGATGAGATTCGCGACCGGCTCAAGGACGCCGGGGTCGATGTCACCGATACGGCCGACGGCCCGCAGTGGTCGCTGCTCGTTGAAGGACCCGACTAGATGGCCGGCAACTCGCGACGCCGCGGAGCGGTCCGCAAGCCGGGCACCAAGAAAGGCCCGACCGTCGGATCGGGTGGGCGGCGACGAGCCGGCCTGAAAGGCCGCGGCGCGACCCCGCCGGCGCAACTGCGTCCGCACCACCCCGCGGCCAAGGGCGCGGCCAAGCAGCGACCGAGCCGGCACCCGCGCAGGCCAGCAGGCACCGCCGAGACGGTGCTTGGCCGCAACCCGGTGCTGGAATGTTTGCGCGCCGGCGTGCCGGCCACCGCGCTGTACGTTGCCCTCGGCGCCGAAGCCGACGAACGACTCAGCGAATCCGTTGCCCGTGCCGCCGATCACGGAATTGCGATCCTGGAAGTCCCGCGCACCGACCTGGACCGGATGACCACCAACGGCCTGCATCAGGGCATTGCCCTACAGGTGCCGCCGTTTGACTACGCTCACCCCGATGACCTGCTCGCCGCCGCGGAGGACGACCCGGCGCCGGCGTTACTGGTCGCGTTGGACAACATCTCCGATCCGCGCAATCTCGGCGCGATCGTCCGGTCGGTGGCGGCGTTCGCCGGCCACGGCGTGCTGATCCCGCAGCGCCGATCCGCATCGGTCACCGCGGTGGCCTGGCGCACCAGCGCCGGGGCGGCGGCTCGAGTGCCGGTGGCGCGGGCCACCAATCTGAGCCGAACGCTGAAGGACTGGACAGATCGCGGCCTGCAGGTGGTGGGACTGGACGCGCACGGTGGCACGCCGATCGACGAATTGGACGGCACCGCCCCGCTTGTCGTGGTCGTCGGCTCCGAAGGCAAGGGACTGTCCCGGCTGGTGCGACAGCACTGCGATGCGGTGGTGTCCATCCCGATGTCCGGTTCCGCGGAATCGCTGAACGCCTCGGTCGCCGCAGGGGTGGTGCTCGCCGAAATCGCCCGCCAGCGCCGGTGACCCACACCGCGACCGCCGACAGCGAGCATGCACAGACTCGCATAAATTGGTCCGCGGCAGTGCGAGTCTGCGCATGCTCGGCGATGGTCGTCGCCCTACCGGCCGCGGCACCGGCCGCGGCCGCGCAACCCCCGGTCTTCGACCTGCAGGCGCATCGCGGCGGCCGCGGCGAAACCACCGAGCAGTCGCTGCGCGCGTTCGCCAAATCACTGGAGCTCGGCGTCACCACACTGGAATTCGACATCGTCGTCACCAGGGATAGCCAGCCGCTGGTGTGGCATGATCCGACGATCGAGGTGGCCAAATGTGCCGACACCGGGCCGGTGTTCGCCGCTGACCCACAGTATCCGTATGTGGGCAAGCTGGTGCACGACCTCACCCTGGCTCAGATCCGCACGCTGGACTGTGGGTTGCCAAGGGCTGATTTTCCACATGCAGAAGTGGTGTGGGGTAACAAAATCGCCACCCTGGGAGAAGTCTTCGCGCTGGCCGACTCATACCGCGCAGGCGTGCGCTACAACATCGAGACCAAGGTGGCGGCAGCAGATCCGGACACCTCGGCTAGCCCGCAGGAGTTCGTCGACGTGATCCTCGCTGCGATCGAAGCGGCGGCAAAGGTGGACGCGGTGGAAATCCAAAGCTTGGACTGGCGCACTCTGCCGCTGGTGCGACAAGCCGAGCCGTCGATCCCGTTGGTAGCGGCGTGGGATGAGACCACCTGGAAGTCGGATTCGCCGTGGTTGGCCGGGATCAATCCCAGTGTCATCGGCGACCCGGTGATCGGTGCCATGATGGTCGGGGCGAACATCCTCTCACCTAACTTCGCTATGGCCGACCGGGTATTCGTCGATCGGGCACACGGTTTGGGGCTCCAGGTTATTCCGTGGACGATCAACGACGCCGAGGTGATGCGCACACTGATCGCCGCCGGCGTTGACGGCATCATCACCGACTATCCGTCAACGCTGCGGACAGTAATGATCGAACTCGGCATCCAGTTGCCACCGGGACTTCGATACCAGATCCCGGCAACCACACATTGAACCCTGGAGTGCTCGCGGTGGTCCTAATCGCATTCTGCGAGCATGGAGTAGATCTCACGGCGGAGTTTCTTGAGCAGAGCGACGATGCGCTGCTGCTGCTCAGTGGTGGCCACGTATGCCGATTGCGTGACTGCGGCAACCACCTGGCCCAAGGCCTCGCGGATATTGACTTGACTCCGGTCGGCGTCCAGCGCGATCTCCTCCCACGGCGGTGCTTTGATCTTCTCAACGGCGGCGCGTCCCTCCTGGGTCAATTCGAAAAGCCTTTTGCTTCCTTCACTTTCAGAGCCGCCGATCAGCCCCTCGTCATTGAGCATCTGCAACGTCGGATACACCGAGCCCGGGCTGGGTCGCCACACGTCATGACTGCGTCCGGCGATCTCCTTGATCATTTCGTAGCCGTGCATCGGCCGTTCGGCGAGCAGGGTCAAGATGGCGGCGCGAACATCACCAGGGCGCCCGCGGTGGCCTCGGCCGAAACCGCGCTGGCGGCCGCGGCCTGTTTGCCCGAAGCCAAAACCTAGACCAAACCCGGCGACGGGTCCGGAACCGAAGCCAGTGCCAGGCCCGAAGCCAAAATCCGGTTCAACTCCGGGCTCTCCTGGGTGATGCCCGGGTCCGTGTTTGTGCGGTGGCCGGGGGTGGTGGCCGGGACCATGCTCATGTGGTGGTCCAGGGTGCTTCTTCGGTCCTGGAGCCTTCTTCGGTCCTGCCTTCTTGGCGCCGGGCGCGTGCTTTTTCGGGCCGGCGCCGTGTTCGTGCGGTGGTGCTGGATGGCCTGGGCCGTGTTTCGGTCCGGGCGCAAGCCTGGGACCGGAAGCATGGCCCGGGCCCTGCCCGTGGCCGGGGTGGCGGCCATCGACGTCGGAGTCGAACTCGGTCTCCTCCTCAAAGTCGGGTTGTGCGTCGGATTCATCGAACTGGTCGAATTCGGCTTCATCGAAGTCCGGTTCGTAGTCTCCACTGGATGCGTCTGGGGCGCTCATGAATGTCTCGTCTCTACCCTGGGGCAGACCCGAATGGTCTACCCGGCCCGATATAGGACGATATATCGAACCCTATCGCCACGCAACGGTGGCGACACGTTTCACCTAACGTGCCGGGTCAGGCCTTCGGCCGGTGCTCATCGCCGATCAGCAACCGCATCGCCAGATCCAGTCGCTTGCTGACGTCGGTTGCCGACGCCCGCCGGGTGAGCCAGGCGAGCAGGTTGGAGAGCCACACGTCGGAGATAACCCGGGAGATGTGGTACTGATCGTCGGTCGGTTCGCCGTCGCTCATGGCACGGGCAAACATGGAGTCGATGAGTTTCTCCACGTGGTCGACCTCGCCGGCGGCCGACGCATCAGCAAAGACGTAGGCCCTGGTCATGGCCTCGGTCAGCAGTGGGTTGCGCTGCATGGCCCGATTGAGCTTGCTGACCATGAAGTTCAGCCGCTGGTACGGGGTGCCTTCGGTGAACGCCGACCGGTCGGACTTGGCGTCGATACGTTCGAACTCCCGGCCCAGCGCTGACACCAGCAGGTGAACCTTCGACGGGAAGTACCGGTAGAGGGTGCCGACCGCCACGTCGGCCCGGTCGGCTACCGCACGCATCTGAACGGCCTCATAACCGCCCTTGGACGCGATGGCCATGGTTGCGTCCAGGATGCGCTTGCGGCGCTCGCGCTGCGCCTCGGAGCCGAGTTGGGCCTCGGTCAGCACAGCCACGTTCATGACCTCGCGGGGCTGCGTGGTGGACGCCTGGCCTGAGTCGGCGTGCCCTGGCGACGACATGGCACCATTAGAACACGTTCTAGTGACGACGACGTGGAGGAGTCCAGGGTGGCCCGGAGATGAACCAAGGTAGCACCGACGAACAGTCCGCGGCGCGTGGCTTGGTGCGCGATTGGGCCGCCGGCGCGGGGACCACGGCCGCCGTCCGTGACGTGGGAGGCGGTAACCCCGACGCGTGGCGGCCGCTCTTCTCCCAACTGGTCGGCCTGGGACTGTTCGGAGTCGCCGTGCCGGAGCACAGCGGCGGAGCTGGAGGTCGTGTCGAGGACCTGTGCGCGATGGTCGACGAGGCCGCCAAAGCCCTGGCGCCCGGGCCGGTCGCGACCACCGCGTTGGCGACGTTGGTGGTCTCCGACCCACAGCTGCTTGCCGCATTGGCGGCCGGCGAACGCGTCGCCGGCGCGGCGATCGACGCCGGCAAGGTGGGCGAAGTGGGAGTGCACTTCGACACGGCAACGTCGCGGGCTTCCGGCACCGTGGAGCGGGTGCTGGGCGCCACCGATGATGCCCTGCTGCTGTTGCCGGCCGGTGGGAATTGGCTGGTTGTGGATGCTGCCGCCAGGACCGCCGCCACAGCCGACGGGGTGTGGGTCGAGCCGCTGAGCGCTACTGATTTCTCCCGGCCACTGGCACGGGTGCGGCTGACGTCGGCGCCCGCGGTGCTGCTCGAGCCGTCGAAGGGCGTCGAAGACCTGGCCGCTACCGTGCTGTCGGCCGAGGCCGCCGGCGTCGCCCGGTGGGCGTTGGACACCGCGGTCGCCTACGCCAAGGTGCGTGAGCAGTTCGGCAGGCCGATCGGCAGCTTCCAGGCGATCAAGCACCTGTGCGCCCGGATGCTGTGCCGCACCGAGCAGGCTGCAGTGGCCGCCGGCGATGCAGCGCGCGCCGCATCCGAGGCTGCCGACCCCGGGGATCGGCAACTTGCCATCGCCGCCGCCGTCGCCGCGAGTACCTGCATTGACGCGGCGAAGGCCAACGTCAAGGACTGCATCCAGGTACTCGGCGGCATCGGCATCACTTGGGAACATAACGCACACCTGTACCTGCGCCGGGCCCACGGCATCGGCGCGTTTCTGGGCGGAGCGCAGCGCTGGCTGCGCCGTACCGCCGCGCTGACCCGGGCGGGCGTGCGCCGCAACCTCAGCATCGACCTGGGCTCCGCGGGCGACGCAGCCGAACTGCGCCCTGACATCGCTGCGGCGGCCGCCCGGATTGCGGCACTTCCCGAGGAGAAGCGCCAGGCGGCGCTGGCCGAGACCGGTTTGCTGGCACCACACTGGCGGCAACCGTATGGGCGTGGCGCGGGCCCTGCCGAGCAGCTGGTGATCGACCAGGAGCTGGCCGCCGCGGGAGTCGAGCGCCCCGACCTGGTGGTCGGCTGGTGGGCGGTGCCGACGATCCTCGAACACGGCACACCTGCGCAGATCGAGCGGTTCGTGCCGGCCACCCTGCGCGGCGACGTGTTCTGGTGTCAGCTGTTCTCCGAACCGGGAGCCGGCTCGGACCTGGCGTCGCTGCGCACCAGGGCGGTGCGTGTCAAGGGCGGCTGGCAGCTGACCGGGCAGAAAGTGTGGACGTCGAGGGCGCACGACGCGCGGTGGGGGGTGTGCCTGGCGCGCACCGACCCGGACGCGCCGAAGCACAAGGGCATCAGCTACTTCCTGGTCGACATGACCGCACCGGGCATCGAGATCCGGCCGCTGCGCGAGATCACCGGCGACGCGCTGTTCAACGAGGTGTTCTTAGACGACGTGTTCGTGCCCGACGACATGGTGGTCGGGGGAGTCAACGACGGCTGGCGGGTGGCCCGCACCACCTTGGCCAACGAACGTGTCGCGATGGCGGCCGGTACCGCCCTGGGCGACCCGATGGAGGAGTTGCTCAACTCGGTGCACACCCTGGAACTCGACGCTGACGTCGAGGCCGGGCAGCAGCGGTTGGGAAGAATGATCGTCGCCGCGCAGGTGGGCTCGCTACTGGATCAGCGCATCGCCCAACTGGCGGTCGGCGGCCAGGACCCCGGCGCGCAGTCCTCGGTGCGCAAGCTGATCGGGGTGCGGTACCGCCAGGACCTGGCCGAGTACCGGATGGACCTCACCGAAGACGGCGGTGCGGTTGACGGTCCGGCCGTGCACGATTTTCTCAACACCCGCTGCCTGACGATCGCCGGCGGCACCGAGCAGATCCTGCTGACCCTGGCCGCCGAGCGCCTGCTCGGCCTGCCACGCGGGTGAAGAGCCCGCTGTTCGTGGGCCCACCTTGGTCCCTGTGCGCGTTGCCCCACGGCGTCTCGTCAGCTGCCGAAGACCGGCAGGATCGAAGCGAGGTCGTGGATGACCGCGGTGACCGCCTGCTGGGTGAGCGCGAATTCGATGCCGGCCGACGCTGTGAGCAGTCCGGTGTCCGCTGCGAGGGGCAGACCGATGGCATCCACGGGGTTGCTGAGGTGGTCCAGGAACAGACCGACGTCGTAGGAGGGCAGGCTAGTCAGCCCGGCATTGATGATGTCTGCCGTCTGCAACCCCAGGGCACCCAGCGAGGCGCCCGGGTTGCACGTATGTACTTGGGTGATTGTCAATACCTTTGGATCAGATTTTTTTGAGGCAGTTTCCTTCGGGCACCTCGCCGGGGCATTGGACGAGTTGGCCGTTGTGAAACGTCGGGGACTACTCGTCGTAGGTCACTTCCACCGCGTCGGTCTCCGGATGGGATTGGCAGGCCAGGGTGAGTCCTTCGTCGAGATCCTGCTGTTCCAGCACGTCGTTGCCCTCCATGCTGACCTTGCCTTTCTTCACGACGCAGGCGCAGGCCCCGCAGTGGCCCTCCCGGCAGGAGAACGGCACGTCCAGCCCCCGCTCCAGCAACAGGTCGAGCAGCTTGACCTGGCGCGGCCACGGCAGGGTGTGGGTTTCACCGTCCAACTGGACCATCACGGTGGCCGGTGGCTGATCGCTGTCCGGGTGATCCTCGATCTCCACGCCGGTAAATGGGGCGAACGGGTCGCCCTCCAGCGACTTGAACACCTCGATATGGATCCGTCCCGCCGGCACCTGCAACGTTTCCAGGGCATCGCCGGCGGCCCGCATGAACGGTCCCGGCCCGCAGATGAATACGTCGTGACCGGTGTAGGGGGCCGCGAGCTGGGCCAGCGCTGCCGCGCTGGGCAGGCCTTGCACCGATTCCAGCCAGTGCACCACGGTCAGCCGGTCGGGATACTTGCCGGCCAGTTCGCGTAGCGCCTGGGCGAAGATCACCGAACGTTCGTCGCGGTTGGCGTAGAGCAGCACGACCTGACCGCTGCCCTCGGTGAGCGCCGACTTGCAGATCGCCATCATCGGGGTGATCCCGCTGCCGGCGGCCATCAGCAGGAAGTCGGTGTCCAGCGTCTTCGGCACGAAGGTCCCCGACGGGGCCAGTACGTGGATACGCATACCGGGGTGGGCGTGGTCGCAGAGCCAGTTGGACGCATAGCCGTCCCTGTCCCGTTTGACCGTGACGGTCAGGGCGTCGTCGGTGAACGGCGAGCTGCACAGCGAATAGCAGCGCGCCACCGAACCGCTGCGGTCGCTGGGGATGCGCAACGTCAGGAACTGGCCCGGCGCGTAGGCCAGCCGCTGCGCCGGGATCTCCGGATCGTCCGGGCCGTCCGGGACGGTGAACACCAGCGACCGGGCATCGTCGGTCTCTGCGACGATCTCGGCGATCTGCAGCTCGAGGACATGGCGGCCGAGCGGCTCGTCAGCAACGGCGTCCGTCACGACCCGCACCCGATCATCGGTCATAACTAGAACAGGTTACAGAAAACCGGCCGGCTGTCGCCACCAGCAGCAGGAACAACCTGCTCGACACAAATCGGAACGTGTTCTAATCTCAGTCTGGGAATGGCCGGTGCCCGGCAGATCCCATCTGCCCCGTCCACACTCTTGAGAGGCGACGCAGTGACGTCCATTCAAACGCGCAACGTGCAGTCGGTGCTGGACGGCATCGACGATCTCCTTCCACAGCTGGCCGAGCGCGCCCAGGCATGCGAGGATCTGCGCCGACTGCCCGACGAAACCGTCAAGGCACTCGATGACGTGGGTTTCTTCACGCTGCTGCAGCCCGAGCAGTGGGGCGGTCTGCAGTGTGACCCCGCCCTGTTCTACGAGGCGACGCGTCGCCTCGCCAGTGCGTGCGGCTCCACCGGCTGGGTCGGCTCGATCGTCGGTGTGCACAACTGGCACCTGGCGCTGTTCGACCAGCGGGCGCAGCAGGATGTCTGGGGCGAAGACCCGACGGTGCGGATCTCGTCGTCGTACGCGCCGATGGGTGCGGGCACCGTGGTAGACGGTGGTTACCTGGTCAGTGGGTCGTGGAACTGGTCGTCCGGCTGTGACCATGCCACCTGGGCTTTTCTCGGCGGACCCGTCATCAAAGACGGGCGCCCGGTCGACTTCGGCAGCTTCTTGATCCCGCGCACGCAGTACCGCATCGACGACGTGTGGCATGTCGTCGGTCTGCGTGGTACCGGCAGCAACACGATCGTGGCCAAGGATGTGTTCGTGCCGCGGCACCGCTTTTTGTCCTACAAATCGATGAACGACCACACCGCGGGCGGGCTGAAGACCAACACCGCCCCGGTCTACAAGATGCCGTGGGGGACCATGCATCCCACCACCATCTCCGCCCCGATCGTGGGCATGGCCTACGGTGCCTACGACGCGCACGTCGAGCACCAGGGCAAGCGGGTGCGGGCAGCGTTCGCCGGGGAGAAGTCCAGGGACGACCCGTTCGCCAAGGTTCGCATTGCCGAGGCCGCCAGCGACATCGACGCCGCCTGGCGGCAGCTGATCGGCAACGTCGGCGAGGAGTATGCCCTGCTGGCGGCGGGCAAGGAGATCCCGTTCGGGTTGCGCGCGCGGGCCCGCCGCGATCAGGTGCGCGCCACCGGACGCGCGATCGCGTCGATCGACCGGCTGTTCGAGGCCTCCGGTGCCACCGCGCTGGCCAATGATGCACCGATCCAGCGGTTCTGGCGTGACGCGCACGCCGGCCGGGTGCACGCGGCCAACGACCCGGAGCGCGCATACGTGATCTTCGGAAACCACGAGTTCGGGCTGCCGCCCGGCGACACCATGGTGTGAGCTAGTGCCGGTCGATCTCCGGGGAGGTGTGTGATGGGTATCCGCTCGCTGGGGTATCTGCGTATCGAGGCCACCGACGTGGCGGCCTGGCGGGAATTCGGGCTGAAAGTCCTCGGCATGATCGAGGCCAAGGGCAGCGCTGTTAGCCCGGAGGGTGCGCTGTATCTGCGGATGGACGAGTTCCCGGCCCGGCTGGCGATCGTGCCCGGCGAGCACGACCGGCTGTTGGACTCCGGCTGGGAATGCGTGAACGCCGAAGGGCTGCAGGAGATCCGGCGACGTCTCGACGCCGAGGGAACACCGTACAAGAAGGCCACCGCCGCCGAACTGGCCGACCGCCGGGTCGACGAAATGATCCGGCTTTCCGACCCGTCCGGCAACGGGCTGGAGGTTTTTCACGGCGCCGCGCTGCAGCACCGGCGGGTGGTGAGCCCGTACGGTCACCGGTTCGTCACCGGCGAACAGGGCCTCGGACATGTGGTGCTGTCGACCAAGGACGACGCTGAGGCACTGCACTTCTACCGCGACGTGCTCGGCTTCAGGCTGCGCGACTCGATGCGGCTGCCACCCCAGCTGGTCGGTCGGCCCCCCGATGGGCCGCCGGCCTGGCTGCGGTTCTTCGGCTGCAACCCGCGTCATCACAGCCTGGCGTTCCTGCCGATGCCCACCCCGAGCGGCATCGTGCATGTGATGGTCGAGGTGGGCAACAGCGACGACGTCGGGTTGTGCCTGGACCGGGCGCTGCGCCGCAAGGTGCCGATGTCGGCCACTTTGGGCCGGCACGTCAACGACAAGATGTTGTCCTTCTACATGAAGACGCCCAGTGGCTTCGATGTGGAATTCGGCTGTGAGGGAATGCAAGTCGACGACGACGATTGGATCGCCCGGGAGAGCACCGCAGTCAGCCTGTGGGGTCACGACTTTACGGTCGGCGCGCGCGGGCAGTAATGGCGCGATGATGGTTGAAGCGTGCGTGGACCCGCGAACCTTCCGTAACGTGCTGGGCCAGTTCTGCACCGGCATCACCATCATCACAGCCATGAACGACGGCGCTCCGGTCGGATTCGCATGCCAATCGTTCGCCGCGTTGTCCCTGGAACCGCCGCTGGTGTTGTTCTGCCCGACCAAGGTGTCGCGGTCCTGGCAGGCGATTGAGGCCAGCGGGCGGTTCTGCGTGAATGTGCTCACCGAGAAGCAGAAGGACGTCTGCGCGCGGTTCGGGTCCGCCGACGCCGACAAGTTCGCCGGTATCGACTGGGAAGTGTCGGCGTTCGGGTCGCCGGTCATCGCGGGATCATTGGCCCAGATCGACTGCACGGTCGCCGCCGTCCACGATGGCGGCGACCACTTCGTGGTGTTCGGGGCGGTGCAATCGCTGTCGGAGGTGCCGAGAATCACACCGCGGCCGTTGCTGTTCTACCGCGGTGACTACACCGGCATCGAACCGGACAAGACCACCCCGGCACAGTGGCGCGACGATTTGGAGGCTTTTCTGACTGCTACGACCGACGACACCTGGCTGTAGCGCCGCCGCCGGCTCAACCGGTGATGGCGTCGATGAGGGTGGCCAGATGCGACGGTGACAACGCCACACCGCACTGGTTTTTCAGATCGCTCAATGGTTGCGCGATCCTCTGCAGATCCATCAATTCACCGACGTGGGCGGTGAAGTAACCCCGAACCGAGTTTCGAGCATCGTCTGGCGCTTGGCTGGCTGCAGTGGTCAGGACACTGTTGGCCTCCGGGTGGGTGCCCAGGTAGCTGCCGGCTTCGTTCAGCACTCCGCTGGCGGTGGTCGCCAACTCGCCGGCCGTGCACGGTTCGGGTTGTGCATCGGCCGCCGGCGCGATGGCTCCCGACGCGGCCGCAGCGCCAAGAACGCCGGCAGCCAGCGCACCGAACACGATGCGGTGCGCGGAAGTCGTGGATGTCCTCACTGTCCTCACTGTCCTCACTGCATGGGTCCCTTCGTCTGAATGCTCCGAGTGATTCGGGCCGGATTCGCAGTAAACCTAACAATAACCAGCCGAACAGGCCGGACCGCCCTCCAGCCAAGGACGACTGACACCGATTAGCCCCGCTGCCACCCGTCGATCCGACGCAGGGCCTCCTCGATGTCAGTGGCCGGGCCGGCGAACGAGAGCCGCACGAACGCATTGCCCCGCTGCGTGTCGAAGTCGATCCCCGGGGTGATTGCGACCCCGGTGTCGGCCAACAGCGCGGCACAGTACGACGCCGAATCGTCGGTGAAGTCGGAGACGTCGGCGTAGATGTAGAACGCCCCGTCGGTGGGGGCGAGCCGATCGATGCCGAGGTCGCGCAGCCCGTCGAGCAGCAGCCGCCGGTTCGTCGCGTATTGGCGCAGATGCCTGTCGGCCTCGGCCACCGCATCGGGCGTGAACGCCGCAACCGCCGCGTACTGCGACAGAACCGGGGGGCAGATGGTGAAGTTGCCGGTCAGGCAGTCCACCGCGCGGCGCAGCGGGGGCGGCACCAGCAGCCAGCCCAGCCGCCAGCCGGTCATCGCGAAGTACTTGGAGAAACTGTTGGTCACCACCGCGTTTCGCGACGTCTGCCAGGCGCAGCTGGTCTGCGGTGCGCCAGGGTAGACCAGGCCGTGGTACACCTCGTCGCTGATCAGCCGGACGCCCGCCTCGTCGCACCAGGACGCGATCGCAGCCAGTTCGGCGGGCGGGATCACCGTCCCGGTCGGGTTGGCCGGGCTGGCCACCACCACCCCGGCCACCGGCGGTTCGAGTTCGGCGAGCATCTGCGCGGTGGGTTGAAAGCGGGTCTGCGGCCCGCATTCGATCTCGACGGTCTCGCACCCCAGCGCGGAGAGGATATTGCGGTAACACGGGTATCCGGGACTGCTGACCGCCACCCGGTCACCGGCATCGAAGCAGGCCAAAAACGCCAGCAGAAATCCACCCGAGGACCCCGTGGTCACCACGACGTCGTCGACGTCGACCTGCAACCGGTAGCGATCGTGATACCAGGCCGCGATCGCGGCGCGCAGTTCCGGAATGCCCAGTGCCACTGTGTAACCCAGCTCATTTCGCTGTAGAGCGGCCGCCGCCGCGGCGCGCACCGGCTCGGGGGCACCCGCGCTGGGCTGGCCGGCCGACAGGTTCACCAGATCGCCGTGGGTGCGCTGACGTTCGGCGGCCGCCAGCCACACGTCCATCACATGAAACGGGGGGATGCCGGCGCGCAGTGCGACTCGATCGTTCACGTGGTGATGCCTAAAAAGGTGAACGGGTCGGAAGCGGTGAAATTCGCCGAGATCTCGCCGGCGAACGTGTTGGACTCGTCGCGGCCGAGATCCAGTTTGCGAACCGCAGACCCCTGGGCGAAATCGAGCTTGTTCAGGTCCACCCAGAACACGTTCGGCGTCAACGCGGATTCGAAGAAATAGAGCTTGTGGGTGTGGTGGGCCACCGTTCGCCACCGTGTTGATGAGATGTTCGGCTCATTGGGTGTGGCGATGCCGAACGGCACCGAAACGTTACGCACCACACTCAACACCGACGCGAGTGCGACTTTCGGGTCTTCAGACTTCGGCACCGCATTGACGTAGAACGCGGCCCGGGCAAACCGGTCAGCAGCCCGGTTGGTGCCGGGAAGCATCGCCGTACCGCCGAGTTGTTCCCAGTAGGCGTTGATCGCGAGTTGCTCAGCGAAGATTGGTGAGTTCGTCATCACCTGGTAGTCGCGGCTGTGGTGAATGGTCTGGTGGCCGTCGATGTATTCCACGATCGCGCTGTCACCGGTCGCATCCGAGGTTGATAGATGCAGCGTGGCCAGCCGCTCTTGCCCGGGTACCCCTTCGGTCACTACGTCGAACGGCTCGGCGTTCAGCGCGTCGACGGCTTCGGCCACGGTCGCAAAGTTGTCGAGCACGTACTGTGCCCAGGCGGCGATGGTCAGGCCGGGGCGTATGCCGTCGTATTTCGGGTATTCCGATTCGGCTAGCCACAACAGGTTGGCCGACAAACCCGCCTCGTTCAAACCGTCGGTGGTGCACACGTCGTAGGCGGTGGCCACCACGCTGCCGTATTTTGCGGTCCATTCAACGGAGTTCACTCCCACCTGCCCGCTGCGTTTCGTCCCGCGGGGCAGCGCCCACAGGTTGGTCGCCAGATCCAGTTTCCAGTCCATCGAACGCCCGGTGATGATGTTGCCGGCAACGCCTAGATACACCAGTCGGGTACACATAGGTTCACCCTACCGGCGCTTGGAACACCTCGGACTCCAGTCGGCGCAGGTGTTCGGCCGGCGAGCCCAGTAACAGCGAACTGCCGTGCGCACGTTTGAAATACAGCTGGATGTCGCTCTCCCAGGTGATGGCGATACCGCCGTGCAGCTGGATGGCGTCGGCGGCTACCGCCGAGAACGCTTCGCTGGCGGTGACCCTGGCCAGCGCCGCGGATGTCGGCGACGGACCGATTACCGCGTCGTTGACCACCGCGCGAGCAGATTGCACGGCCACATGCAGGTCGGCCATCCGGTGCTTGAGCGCCTGGAAGCTGCCGATCGGTCGGCCGAATTGCACCCGGCTCTTGGTGTATGCGACCGTTCGCTGCAGACAGCGGGCCGCGGCACCGATCTGTTCGGCGGCCAGCAGGATCGCGGCACAGTCGGCGATTCCGGGGTCGGCCCCGATCGGTGCCGTCTCACCGGGTGTGACCCGACCCAGCTGGCGAGTGGGGTCCATCGTGGGAACACCGGTGGCGGTGAACGTGGTCCACCGGGTCAGCTGGTTGCCGTCGGTGCCGATCACGACATCGGCCGATCCGACCAGATCACCGTTGATCACGTAGTCGGGGTCGAAGACGACCGCCCCGATCGTGGCTCCCCGCGCCAGCCGTGCCAGGGTCTCGACGTCAGGTTCGGGCATGGCGAGTAAGGCAAGCTCGGCAAGCGTGCTGCCCAGCAGCGGGCTGGGCACCAGCGCCTTGCCCAGTTCCTCGAGTACGACGGCGGCGTCGGCCAGTTCGCCGCCGGCACCGCCGAATTGCTCGGGCACCACCAGGCCGGCGGCGCCGACCTGCTCGCACAGCAGCTGCCAGAGCGATGCGTCGTAGCCCCGGGGGGATGCCATCGCGGCACGCACCGCCTCACCGGTGGCGTGCTTGTCGACCAGCAGCGCCACCGTCTGGCGCAGCAGGTCGCGTTCTTCGGTCACAGCGCCTCCAACACACGGCGGCGGTGCACCGCCGGATTACCCCATGCCGGACGCAACGCCTGCACCCGCAGCAGCCACAGCGACAGGTCGTGCTCGGCGGTGAAGCCGATGGCGCCGTGGGTTTGCAGCGCGCAGCGGGCGGCCAGCAACGCGGCATCGGATGCGGCCACCTTGGCGGCGCTGACATCCCGGGCGGTGTCGGCACCGACCGCGGCGTTGTCGGCCAGCGTGAGGGCGGCACCATAGATCAGCGGCCGGGCCAGCTCGATCGCGATGTGTACATCGGACAGCTTGTGTTTGATCGCCTGGTAGGAGCCGATCACTCGGCCGAACTGGGTGCGTTGTTTGGCGTAGTCGACGGCGGCGTCCAGCAGGGCCTGTCCGGTTCCGATCAGTTGCGCGGCGGTGGCCAGCGCACCGACCTCGTAGGCGTGGGCCACGTCGGCGTCCCACCCGGTACCCGACGCGGTGACGTCGAAGAGCCGGCGGGCGGGGTCGACGCAATCGTGCCGCTCACCGGGCGTCGCCTCGCACACCCACCCGACCGGGTCGTTGCTGGCGAGCAACACCAACCCGGCTGAATCGGCGTCCGCTGCCCGCGGAACATGGGGCGGTAACGCCACGGTCGCCATCAGCGCACCGGCCGCCAGGGCCGCGGACCGGTGATCCTCGGCTAGCAGGATCGGCGCCACCGCAATGGATTCGACGATCGGGCCGGGCACACACCAGCGTCCCAGTCGCTCCATCGCCAGCACCAGGTCGACCGGGTGCGCGCCCAGTCCGCCGAGCCGTTCCGGCACGGCCAGCGAGGTGACGCCCAACTTCGCCAGTTGCACCCAGATCTTTCGCCCCGGCACGGTGTCGCCGGCCGCCCAGCACCGAACCGCGGTCGGCACGTCGGCGGCAGAAAGTGCGGCGTCGATGCTAGCGGCGAAGTCGCGCTGCTCTTGGTCGAGATCGAACTTCACTTCTTCTCCCGGGGCAGGCCCAGCAGCCGCTCGGCGATGATGTTGCGCTGGATCTCGTTGGTGCCGGCATAGATCGGCCCACCGAGTGCAAACAGGTAGCCGCCGGCCCAGGAATCGGCCAGCTCGCCGTCGGCACCGCGAATGTCCAGTGCGCTCTGGTGCAGTGCGACGTCGAGGTCCGACCAGAAAACCTTGGTCACCGACGCTTCCGCGCCCAGCTCGCCCCCGGCCGCAAGCCGGGTCACCGTGCCGAAGGTGTGCAATCGGTAGGCCTGGGCCTTGATCCACGCGTCGGCTACCCGGTCGGCGAACATGCTGTCCTGATTGATCTTCCAAAGCTGTGCCAGTTTCTCAGCCTCGACCAGGAAGCGGGCCGGGCTGCGCAGTGACATGCCGCGCTCGTTGCTGGAGGTGCTCATCGCGGCTCGCCAGCCGTCGTTAGGGGTGCCGATGACGTCGGCGCCGGGTGCGAAGACGTCGTCGAGGAAGATCTCCCCGAAACCGGTGTCACCGCCGAGTTGGGTGATCGGCCGCACCGTGATGCCGTCGGCGTGCAGGTCGAACATGACATAGGTCAGCCCGCGATGCCGCTCGGCATGTGGATCAGAGCGGAACAGCCCGAATGCCTTCTCGCCGAATGGCGCCCGTGAGCTCCAGATCTTCTGGCCGTTGAGCCTCCAGCCACCGTCGACCTTGGTGGCCGTCGACCGCAGTGATGCCAGATCGCTGCCGGATTCGGGTTCGGACCAGGCCTGAGCCCAGATCTCCTCCCCGCTGGCCATCTTCGGCAGAATCCGGTCCAACTGTTCTTGAGTGCCGTGCGCGAACAGCGTCGGGGCCAGCATCGAAGTGCCGTTGGCACTGGCTCGTGCCGGCGCGCCGGCACCGAAGTACTCCTCCTCGAACACCACCCACTGCAGCAGGGTGGCGTCGCGGCCGCCGTAGCGCTTCGGCCAGCCGACCACCGAGAGCCCGGCGTCGAAAAGCACTCTGTCCCAACTGCGATGCTGCTCGAATCCCTCGGCGGTGTCATAGGACTTCGTCGGAAACGACGCCTTGTTCGCCACCAGGAAGTCGCGGACCTCGGCCCGAAAGGCCTCGGTGTCGGCGTCGAAATTCAGGTCCATCAGGCCTGCTCTCTCAACTCCTGCTTGACCACCTTGCCACCCGGATTACGGGGCAGTGATTCGACAAAGACCACCGATCGCGGCGTCTTGAAGTTGGCCAAATGCTTGCGGGTGTATGCGATTACCTGTTCCTCGTCCAAACCGGACCCAGGCCGGCGGACGATGAACGCCCGACCGACCTCGCCGAGCCGCTCATCCGGCACACCGGTCACCGCGGCTTCGGCCACCCCGTCCAGGCGGGCCAGTACCTGCTCAACCTCGGCGGGGTAGACGTTGAACCCACCGCAGATGTACATGTCCTTGAGCCGGTCGGTGATGCGCAGGTTGCCGGCGCGGTCGATCTCGCCGACGTCACCGGTGTGCAGCCAGCCGTCGGCGTCGATCGCCGCGGTGGTGGCGGCGGGATCGTCGAGGTAGCCCAGCATGACGTTGGGACCGCGCAGCAGCACTTCGCCGCGATCACCAATGCGCAGTTCGTAATCGGCGATCGGGCGTCCGCAGGTGGTGGCCACGGTGACGGCGTCGTCGTCGGGCCGGCACATGGTGGCGAAACCCCCGGACTCGGTCAGCCCGTAGGCGGTCAGCACGATGTCGATGTCCAATTCGGACTGCATTCGCTCGATCAGCACCACCGGCACCGTTGCCGCGCCGGTGACCGCGAAACGCAGCGCGCTCACGTCGAAGCCGCCTCGGTCGGGATGGTCCAACAGGGCCTGGTGGACGGTGGGAGGTCCGGGGAGCACGGTGATCCGGTGCGCCTGCATGATCTGTAGGGTGCGCAGCGGATCGAAGGTCAGTTGCGGTATCAGCGTGGCGCCGGTCTGCAGACACGCCAGGATCCCGGCCTTGTAGCCGAAGTTGTGGAAGAACGGGTTGACGCAGAGGTAGCGGTCGTCGGCGGTGAGTTTGCCGCAAGCCGCCCAGGCGGCGGGCCCCGACAGCGACTGCCGGTGCGCGCAGAGCACACCTTTGCTGCGGCCGGTGGTACCGGAGGTGAACAGGACGTCGGACACGTCGTCGGGAGAGACCGCGGCGGCGCGGGCATCGACCTGGGTATCGGGCACCTGCGTGCCGGCGGCGACGAACTCGTCCCATGATGCCGCCGCCTTCGCATCCCCGCCTTGTACGGGCACCCGCACCACGTGCCGCAGCGTCGGCAGCCCACCGCGGTCCAACTCGGCCATCCGGTCCACCCCCAGGAACTCGCCCATCGCCACCAGCACATTCGCGCCGCTGCGAGCGAGAATGTCGGTGGCCTCGGCCGCGGTGTAACGCGTGTTCAGCGGCACGATGGCCCCGCCGGCGTACTGGGCGGCCAGGCCGGCCACCACCCAGTGCCAGGTGTTCGGCGACCAGAGCGCCACCCGGTCGCCGGGTGTCACACCCAGGGTGATCAGCGCCGCTGCGGCGCGACGCACCTCGTCGCGCAGGCCGGCGTAGGTGAGCCGGCGATCGTCGCTGATCAGCGCGTCGTGGTCGGGAAGCTCGTGGGCGATCCGGTCCAGGACTGCAGGGGTGGTCCGCAAATCGCTGGTCATCGACGCTCCTCCGCCGCCGCCCGGCACCGCCAGGCTAACAAAGCAAGTGCTTGGTAGGTTAGCCTACAGGGGTGCAGCAGGTCGACGAGTTCCGGGCCGAGGTTCGCCAGTGGCTGACCGACAATCTGGTCGGCGAGTTCGCGAAGCTCAAGGGCCTCGGCGGGCCGGGCCGCGAGCACGAGGCATTCGAAGAGCGGCGTGCCTGGAACCAGCACCTCGCCGCCGCAGGGCTGACCTGCCTCGGCTGGCCGGTCGAGCACGGCGGCCGCGGCCTGTCGGTCGCGCACCGGGTGGCCTTCTACGAGGAGTACGCGCGAGCGGACGCGCCGGACAAGGTCAACCACTTCGGTGAGGAGCTGCTCGGCCCGACGCTCATCACGTTCGGCACGCCCGCACAGCAGCAGCGCTTCCTGCCCGGGATACGCACCGTCACACAGCTGTGGTGTCAGGGTTACTCCGAGCCGGGTGCCGGCAGTGACCTGGCCAACGTGTCGGCCACCGCGGTGCGCCAATCTGGTCCGCAAGGCGATCAGTGGGTCATCAACGGGCAGAAGGTGTGGACGTCGCTGGCACACCTGTCGCAGTGGTGTTTCGTCGTCGCCCGCACCGAGAAGGGCTCCAAACGCCATGCGGGCCTGTCCTATCTGCTGGTACCGCTGGACCAGCCAGGTGTGCGGGTCCGGCCGATCGTGCAGCTCACCGGGACATCGGAGTTCAACGAGGTGTTCTTCGATGACGCCCGCACCGATGCGGACCTGGTGGTCGGCGAGCCCGGTGACGGCTGGCGTGTGGCGATGGGAACCCTCACCTTCGAACGTGGTGTGTCGACGTTGGGCCAGCAGATCCGTTACGGCCGTGAACTTTCCGCGCTGGTGCGGCTCGCCGAGCGCAATGGTGCCGTCGACGACCCGTTGATCCGGGAGCGTCTGACCCGGGCGTGGGCCGGTCTGCGGGTGATGCGATCCTACGCGATGGCCACCATGGACGTCGAACAGCCCGGTCAGGACAACGTGTCAAAGCTGCTGTGGGCCAACTGGCATCGCGGCCTGGGCGAGCTGGCGATGGACGTGATCGGGCGGGAGAGTATGGTGCTGGCCGGCGGCGAGTTCGACGAATGGCAGCGGCTCTTCCTTTTCACCCGCTCCGACACCATCTACGGCGGCTCCAACGAGATCCAGCGCAACATCATCGCCGAGCGCGTCCTCGGCCTACCCCGGGAGGCGAAGGGATGACCTGGTCCTCGAACCTGGCGAATGCTCCGGAAGAGATTGCCGGGCACGGACTTCTGGACGGCAAGGTGGTGGTCGTGACCGCCGCCGCCGGCACCGGGATCGGGTCGGCCACCGCGCGTCGAGCCCTGGCCGAAGGCGCCGACGTGCTGATCTCCGACCATCACGAACGACGACTCGGACAGACCCGTGACGAACTCGCCGCGCTGGAGCTGGGCCGGGTCGAGGCTGTGACGTGCGACGTCACCTCCACTGCCGCCGTCGACACACTGATCGCCACCGCCGTGCAGTGGATGGGCCGACTCGACGTGCTGGTCAACAACGCCGGCCTGGGCGGACAGGTCCCGGTGATCGAGATGACCGACGAGGAATGGGATCGGGTACTCGATGTCACCCTCAACTCGGTGCTGCGTGCCACCCGCGCTGCGCTGCGCTATTTCCGCGACGCGCAGCACGGCGGGGTGATCGTCAACAATGCCAGCGTGCTGGGCTGGCGTGCCCAGCATTCGCAGTCACACTATGCGGCGGCCAAGGCCGGGGTGATGGCGCTGACCCGTTGCAGTGCAATCGAAGCCGTCGAGTACGGGGTGCGGATCAACGCGGTCTCGCCCAGCATCGCCCGGCACAGGTTCCTGGAGAAGACGAGCTCGGCGGAGCTGCTGGACCGGCTCGCCCAAGGTGAGGCGTTCGGCCGGGCCGCCGAGCCGTGGGAGGTCGCCGCCACGATCGCGTTTTTGGCCAGCGACTACTCCAGTTACCTTACCGGGGAAGTGATTTCGGTGTCGAGCCAGCACCCATGACGCGCCGACGACGATGCAATGGGGGTACCGCCCGCTTGCGGGGGACGAAGCGGTGAGGAGGAGTGGCGCTCAGTGAATCGCCGTGATGAACTGCTGGATTTGGCGGCCACGATGATGGCCGAGCGTGGCCTGCGTGCCACCACCGTGCGCGACATCGCCGATGCCGCAGGCATCCTGTCCGGCAGCCTGTATCACCATTTCTCCTCCAAGGAGGAGATGGTCGACGAGGTGCTGCGCGGCTTTTTGGACTGGTTGTTCGCTCGCTACCGAGAGATCGTCGACACCGAACCCAATCCGCTGGAGCGACTCAAGGGGCTGTTCCTGGCGTCGTTCGAAGCGATCGAGCATCGGCACGCCCAGGTCGTCATCTACCAGGACGAGGCGAAGCGACTGTCGTCGCAGCCGCGCTTTTCCTACCTCGACGAGCGCAACAAACAGCAGCGTAAGATGTGGGTCGACGTGCTGCGGCAGGGCATTGATGAAGACTACTTCCGGCCCGATCTCGACGTCGACCTGGTCTACCGCTTCATCCGGGACACCACCTGGGTGTCGGTGCGCTGGTATTCCCCCGGCGGGCCGCTGACCGCCGAGCAGGTGGGCCACCAATACCTCGCCATTGTCCTTGGCGGAATAGTGAAGGAGTCTGAACATGGCTGAAACAGCCCGGATCTCATCGGCCTACGTCATCGACGCCGTCCGCACCGCGGTCGGCAAGCGCAACGGATCGCTGGCCGGTGTGCACCCGATCGACCTGGGGGTGGCGGCCTTGCACGGTCTGTTTTCTCGGGTGAGCTTCGATCCCGGGGCGGTCGACGACGTCATCGTGGGCTGCGTAGACGCCATCGGGGGACAGGCCGGCAACATCGGCCGCAATGCCTGGCTGGCGGCAGGTTACCCCGAGGAGGTCCCCGGTGTCACCGTCGACCGGCAGTGCGGATCCAGTCAGCAGGCGATCTCCTTTGGTGCGCAAGCGATTATGTCGGGGACAGCTGACGTGATCCTGGCCGGCGGAGTGCAGAACATGAGCCAGATCCCCATCGCCTCGGCAATGGAGGTCGGTAAACAGTTCGGCTTCACCTCTCCGACGAACGAGTCGAAAAACTGGCTGCACCGCTACGGCGACCAGGAGATCTCGCAGTTCCGCGGCGCGGAGTTGATCGCCGAGCGCTGGAACATCTCCCGCGAGGAGATGGAGGTGTTCGCCCTCTCCAGCCACCAGCGCGCGTTGTCGGCGATTCGGGCCGGACACTTCGACAACGAAATCGTCGGTGTCGCCGTGGATGACGGCGAGTTCCGGATCGACGAGGGTCCCCGGGAAACGTCACTGGAGAAGATGGCGGCGCTGCCGACGCTGGTCGAAGGCGGGAGGCTGACCGCCGCATTGGCCAGCCAGATTTCCGACGGCGCCAGTGCCGTGCTGCTCGCCTCCGAGCGTGCCGTCAAAGACCATCGCCTGACGCCGCGGGCGCGTGTCCACCACATCAGTGCCCGTGGCGCCGACCCGGTGCTGATGCTGACCGGACCCATCGCCGCGACCCGCTACGCGCTGGACAAGACCGGGCTGTCGATCGGCGACATCGACGTGGTCGAGATCAACGAGGCGTTTGCACCGGTGGTGCTGGCCTGGCTCAAGGAGATCAAAGCCGATCCGCAGATCGTCAACCCCAACGGCGGCGCGATCGCGCTCGGGCATCCGCTCGGCGCTACCGGCGCCAAGCTGCTCACCACCATGCTGGGAGAGCTCGAGCGCACCGGCGGCCGGTACGGGCTGCAGACGATCTGCGAGGGCGGCGGCACGGCCAACATCACGATCATCGAACGGTTGTAGGGCGTCGCCGCTGCGCCGAGCGGGAACCTCGCAGGCGAATACTTGCGGATGTTGTTAAGTACGCATACTGATGTTTTACGGGATGACAATCTGGTAGCTTCCTTAACCAGGTCACCGCCGCGAAATCCACCCCTGGGAGATCCATGTCGGAGCCGCTGTACACGCTCAAAGCGGAATTCTTCAAGACGCTCGGCCATCCAGCGCGGATCAGGATCCTGGAGTTGCTGTCGGTGCGGGACCGGTCGGTGGCTGAATTGCTGGTCGAGTTGGGGCTGGAGTCGTCAAATCTGTCTCAGCAACTGGGCGTCCTGCGAAAGGCAGGTGTGGTCTCGGCAAGTAAGGACGGCAGCTCGGCGATCTATTCAAACGCATCGCCCGATATCGCGGCGTTGCTGGCGCTGGCACGCAAGGTATTGACCGGCATGCTCAGCGACCGCGTCGCGATGCTGGAGGACCTGCGTGCCGGCGACGCGGTAACAGGGCGGTAGCGCCATGGGTTGGATCGGCACGATCATGCGCGTTGGACGCGTCGCCGAGCGGGCCGAAAGTGCGCCGCCGTCGGCGATGCCACCGCTTGCAGGAGTGCGGGGCTCGGTGCAGGTTCGTCATGTCGATGCCGGCTCGTGTAACTGGTTTTCCGCACTTCTGGATTGCTTTTTGGCTCCCCCACGGGGTCAGGCTGTATAGGCGCTGCGGGGGATCTCGAGCAGGTCGAGGACGGTCTTCGGGGTAGATCGACCACGGCCAATGGGCCTTACTGCAAAGTTTCGCAATTCATTGATCTTGATGGACATGTTATGTTGTGTTTTTGTATCAGCGTCGTAGGGAGTGTGGAGGTTGGCGGTGTCGGTGCCGCTGTATCGGGCCAAGGCGGAGTTCTTCCGGATGCTGGGGCATCCGGTACGGATCCGGGTGCTGGAGCTGCTGGCCAATGGGTCGCGATCGGTGCGGGACATACTGGCCGTGATGGAGATTGAGCCGTCGAGCCTGTCGCAGCAGTTGGGGGTGTTGCGCCGCTCGGGGTTCCTGACCGCGACGCGCATGGGCAGCACGGTGATGTACGCGCTGGCCTGTGCGGACATGGCGGAGTTGATGGGCGCGGCCCGGCGGATCTTGACTGAGCTGCTGGCCGGGCAGAACGAGCTGCTCGCCGAGTTGCGGACTGAGCAGCCCGACGTCAGCGGCGTTGGAGTCAGCGGTAGCGCGGCGTCGTCGTGATCGGGCTGTGGCGCAAGATCCGTGCTACGGGTCGAGTGGCCGAGCCGGCCCCACCGCGGCCGGCAGGGATCGGCCCGGCGCGGGCGGACGGGCTGAACGGGTCGCTGCAGCTGCGCCATGTGGACGCCGGCTCATGCAACGGCTGCGAGATCGAGATTGCGTCGGCGTTCGGGCCGGTCTATGACGCCGAACGCTACGGTGCCCGGTTGGTGGCCTCGCCCCGGCATGCCGACGCGCTGCTGGTGACCGGGCCGGTGACCCGCAACATGGAGGTGGCGCTGCGCCGCACACATGAGGCGGTGCCCGAGCCGCGGCTGGTGGTGGCCTGCGGGGACTGCGCACTTAACTGTGGAGTGTTCGCCGGCGGGTACGGGGTGGCCGGTGCGGTCTCCGACATCGTGCCGGTGGACGTGGCGGTGCCGGGCTGCCCGCCACCGCCGGAGGCGATCATCGCAGCACTGCGAGGGTTGACCGGACGATGAGGCGTTGTCCTATGGTGTCTCCCGCTGCCGGGGGATGTAGGCCGTGAGCGTTGCCGGGTCGGCGTTTGGCACGGCGCTGGGGTTGAGCGTGCTTGCGGTGGTCGCCGCGGTGGCAGCGCCGACTCGTCGCCGGGCGACGCCGGTGGGCATCTGGACTGCGGGCGCCGGGCTGGCTGCCGTGGTGGCCGGGGTGGCCGCGATGGGCGGTTCGTCGTTCAGCGCGTGGTTACCGGATCTGCTTCCGCTGGCCGGGGTGCGGTTGGCGTTGGATCCGCTCGGGGGCCTGTTCGTGGCGGTGACCGGCGCGGTAGCGACGTGCGCCGCGGTGTACGGGGTCGGCTACGTACGGCCGAGCGGGCACGGTGCGCACGGCGACGGGCGGGTGATGCAGGCGACGCTGCCGCTGTTCGTGGCTGCGATGCTGCTGGTGCCGGCGGCGGCGAGTGTGAGCACGTTGCTGGTGGCGTGGGAGCTGATGGCGCTGACCTCGCTGCTACTCGTGCTGGCTGAGCATCGGCGTCGAGCCGCGGTCGGCGAGGCTGGGCGCTGGTATGCGGTGATGACGCACCTGGGTCTACTGGCGATCCTGGCCGGGCTGGTGGGTTTCGCTGCGGCCGCGCACGGCGAGTCGTTCACCCAGTTGCGGGCCGCGGCCGGCGGGATGTCACCGGCCGTGAAGGGTGCGGTATTCGCGGCGACGTTTTTGGGTTTCGCGTCCAAGGCCGGGGTGGTGCCGCTGCACGTGTGGCTTCCCCGAGCGCATCCGGAGGCACCGAGTCATGTCTCGGCGTTGATGAGCGCGGCCATGGTGAACCTCGGGGTGTACGGAGTGTTGCGGGTTGGCCTGGATCTGCTGCATGGTGGGTCGCGGTGGTGGTGGCTGACGGTGCTGACCGCGGGTGCGCTCTCGGCGCTGTACGGGATCTTGCAGGCCGTGGTGGCTGTCGACCTCAAACGGCTGCTCGCGTACTCGACCACCGAGAACATGGGCCTGGTCTTGATAGGTATCGGCGCGGGCGGATACTTCGCCGCGTACGGAAGCCAGCTGTTGGCCGGGCTCGCGCTGACCACCGGACTGTTGCATCTGGTCAATCACGCGGCGTTCAAAACGGTGCTGTTCTGCTCGGCCGGGTCGGTGCTGCGCGCCACTGGCAGCCGCAACCTGGACGCACTCGGCGGGCTGCGGTCGCGGATGCCCGTGACCACGGCGCTGTTCGCGGTCGGGGCCCTGGGCGCGTCGGCACTGCCGGCGGGCAACGGCTTCGTCAGCGAGTGGTTGCTGCTGCAAAGCCTGATCCATGCGCTGCCGACGACCGCGACCGCGACCGCGGTGGCGATGCCACTCGCGGTGGGGGTGGTTGCGTTGACCGCCGGGCTGGCGGTGGCGACGTTCGTGAAGGCGTTCGGGGTGGGGTTTTTGGCCCGCCCGCGCAGCACTGCCGCCGAACAGGCTGCCGAGAGTCCTTCGTCGATGCTGGTCGGGACTGGCCTGGCCGCAGCCGGCTGCGTCGTGCTGGCGGTCGCGCCGGCAGCGGTGCTCCCGAGGTTGTCCCGGGCGGCGTCCACGGCATTCGGGTCCAGCACCGTGGACGCCGTGCACGGACCGGTGACGCTGCGGCTGACCGGTTATGCGGGCAGCATGTCGCCGCTGCTGATCACGGTCGCGCTGTTGGCCGGGGCCGTCGGTGTGCTGGCCGGTGTCCGGGTGCTCGCGGCGCGGCGAGCGCGGCGGGTAGCCAGGCTGTGGGACTGCGGCGCCGGCCCGCTGTCGGCGCGGATGGAGTACACCGCCACGTCGTTCGCCGAGCCGCTGCTGCGCGTCTTTGACGACGTGCTCGCGCCGGAGACCGACGTCGACGTCACCCCGACCACCGAGTCGGCATACCTGGTCGAGCGCGTCCAGTTCCAGGCCAGGGTGCCGGACCGGATCGAACATCGCCTCTATGAGCCGGTGCTGTCCGCGTCCCGCGCGGTCGGTGAGGCTGCCCGCGGCCTGGCCAACGGCAGCGTGCACCGTTACCTCGGCTACGGGTTCTTCGCGTTCACCGGGTTGCTGATCGCGGTCGCGGTGATCCGGTGACCGCGGCGGGTGCGCTCGGCGCGGCCAGCCAGGTTGCCCTCGTGGGCGGCGGGTCGCCGCTGCTGGTCGGGCTGATGCGTCAGGTGCGCGCCCGGTTGGAGGGAAGGGCCGGAGCCGGCGTGGCGCAGCCCTGGCGCGACCTGCGCAAACTGCTGCGCAAGGAGCCGATCACCCCGCGCGGCACCGGATGGGTCTTCCGCATTGCGCCGCTGCTGCTGACCGCGACCGTTCTGGTTGTTGCCGCGGTCGTTCCATTCGCCACCACCTCCTCGCCACTGGACCCGGTCGCGGACCTGATCGCGGTGACCGCGCTGCTCGCGCTGGGCACGGTGATGCTCGCGCTGGCCGGGCTGGACACCGGCACCGCGTTCGGTGGCATGGGCGCCAGCCGAGAGATGACCGTGATGTCGCTGGTGGAGCCGACGATCCTGCTGTCGGTGTTCGCGCTGTCGGTGCGGGTCGGCTCGACGAACCTCGCCGCCATCGTCGACGCAACCGTGCACGACCCACGCGCGGTGATCTCCCCGGCGAGCCTGCTCGCCGCGGTCGCGCTGGGAGTCGTGACCATTGCCGAGGCCGGGCGGCTACCGGTGGACAACCCGTCCACCCACCTCGAGCTGACGATGATCCATGAGGCGATGGTTCTCGAGTACGCCGGCCCTGATCTCGCGTTGGTGGAGTGGGCCTCGGCGATGCGCCTGGGCGTGCTGCTCGGGTTGCTGGCCAGCCTGTTCGCACCGTGGGGAATCGTGACCGGCGCCGGGCTCGCCGCGATCCCGGTGGCGCTGGTCGTGTTCGCGGCCAAGGTGGCCACGCTCGGCGTCGTCCTCGCCGCCGGTGAGGTGTTCCTGGCCAAGCTGCGCCTATTCCGGGTGCCGGAGCTACTGGCCGGCTCATTCCTACTTGCGCTGCTGGCTGTGGCCGCGTCCTTCTTCCTGGGCTGAGACCGATGATGAGTGAGACGACTTACGTGCAACTGCTCGACCTGGCGTGCGGGGTGTTCCTGCTCGCCGCGGTGCTGATCCTGTGGCGCCGGCGGCTGTCCGCGATCGTGCGGCTGTTCACAATCCAGGCCACGGCGCTGGCCGGGCTGGTCGCGGTGCTCGCCGTGCACCAGCACGACACCGAACTCGGAGCCGTGGCGGTCGGGATCCTTCTGCTGCGCGCGGTGCTGCTGCCCCTGCTGGTCCGACGCGCTCTGGAGGCCTCCGGGGAGGCGGGGGAGACCCAGCCGCTGGTCAACGTCGCCGCATCGCTGCTCGCCGCAGCTGTGCTCGCGCTGCTCGCCTACGCCGTCACCCGGCCGGTGGTGCGGCTCTCGCCGTCACCGGCCACCCACGCGGTGCCGGTCGCGGTGACCGTGGTGCTGCTCGGGTTCTTCGTGCTGGTCACCCGCCACCGCGCGCTCTCGCAGTTGGCCGGGTTCCTGCTGCTGGACAACGGCATCACCGCGGCCGCGTTCCTCACCACCGCCGGGGTCCCGGTGGTCGTCGAGCTCGGCGTCTCCTTCGACGTGTTGCTGGCCGTGCTCGTGCTGCAGGTGCTCACCAGCCGGATGCGCGCCGTGTTCGGCAGCACCGACCTGGACGAACTAAGGGAGCTACACGACTGATGATCAGCCTTGTTCTTGCACCGATCGTGCTGCCCTGGCTGGCCGTACTGGCGTACGCGGCAGTCGGCTGGCAGCGGCGCACCGCGTGGCTCGGCGCGCTCGCCGCCGCGGGCGCGCTCGCCAGCGGCATCGCGTTGGCCGTCGTCGTCACCCGGACCCACCCGCGCACCGGGCTTGGCGGGCTGCTGCGCGCCGACGCCCTGTCGGCCTACATGGTCATCGTGATCGGCGCCATCGCCCTGCTGGCGATGGCCGCCAGCCCGGCCTATCTGGCCGACGAGTTCGCCTCCGGGCACACCGACGCCCGCGCCGCCCGCCGCTATGGGATCCTCACCCAAGCCTTCATCGCCACGATGAACACCGCTGTGCTCGCCGCCAGCGTGGGCGTGCTGTGGGCCGCGATCGAGGCCACCACCATCCTCACGGCGTTCCTGGTCGGGCACCAGCACACCCGCGGCTCGGTCGAGGCCGCGTGGAAATATGTGGTGATCTGCTCGGTCGGCATCGCGCTGGCCTTCCTCGGCATCGTGCTGCTCAACTACGCCGCCGTGCACACCGGGCTGCTCGCCGCCCACGCGATGGATTGGACCAGCCTGACCGCCAACGCGCACGCGCTCGATCCCGGCGTGACCCGCATCGCGGTCGCCTTGCTCGTGCTCGGCTTCGGCACCAAGACCGGGCTGGTCCCGATGCATGCCTGGCTTCCCGATGCGCACAGCCAGGCGCCGGCCCCGGTCTCCGCGCTAATGTCCGGGGTGCTGCTCTCGGTGGCCTTCTACGCCATCCTGCGGGTCAAGGCCATTTCCGACGCTGCGCTCGGCAGCGGCTTCGTCCGCACCCTGCTGCTGATCGTCGCGCTCGCCTCGATCACGCTCGCCGCGGCGTTGCTGCTGGCCCAACGCGACTACAAACGCATGCTGGCCTACCACAGCATCGAGCACATGGGCTTGATCGCCCTCGGCGCCGCCGCCGGGACCGAGCTCGCGATCGCCGCCGTGCTATTGCACATCCTCGGCCACGGACTCGCCAAGGCGGTGCTGTTCCTCAGCTCCGGACACCTACACCAGGCCCTGGGCAGCACCCAGATCCATGCCGTGCGCAACTTGGCCGGGCGGGCGCCGCTGCTCGCCGGCACCCTCGGCGTCGGCCTGCTCGCGCTGCTCGGCCTGCCCCCGTTCAGCCTGTTCGCCAGCGAACTGGGCATGTTCCGCGCCGGCTTCGCCGCCGGCTTGGGCTGGGCGGTCACCCTGGCATTGGCATCCATACTGGTGATCTTCGCCGCGGTCGCCGCGCACGCCGGCGACATGCTGCTCGGCTCGCGCGACCAGCCTCCGGCCCCGACCACGACCGCGGTGCCGCTGCGGCTTCCCAGCACCGCCGCGGCCGCGCTGATCGCCGGACTGGGCGTGTGCGCCGTCTTGGGAACAACCGCGTGGCCGCTGCGGGCACTGCTGCACGCCGCCGCCCTCGCCGCCGGAGGAAGCTGACATGACCTCGATCGCCGGCACCCAACGCAGCGTGATCGAACTCGGGCCCGAGGCGCTGCCCGCCCGCGCCGGGCAACTGCTCGCCAGCGGCTACCGCCTCGCCCTGGTCGCTGCGCAGCACGACGACGGCGAGGCGCTGCGCGCGGTGTACCTGTTCACCAGCGGCCCGCCCGACTCACGAATCGAACTGCACATCCGCCTCGACCCACACCGGCCGCAACTACCCAGCCTCGCCGCGCTGTCCTTCCCCGCCAGCAGGTTCGAACGCGAGATGCACGACCTGTACGGCGTCATCCCGCTCGACCACCCACAACCCCGCCGGCTCCTCCGTCACCACCACTGGCCCCGCGGCTGGTACCCGATGCGCGCCGACACCGGCCCGCCACCCGAATTCGGCGACCCCGAAGGCCCCTACCCCTTTCTCAACGTGGAAGGCCCCGGCGTCTACGAAATCCCCGTCGGACCCGTCCACGCCGGCCTCATCGAACCCGGCCACTTCCGCTTCTCCGTCGTCGGCGAAACCATCCTCAAACTCAAAGCCCGCCTCTGGTTCGTCCACAAAGGACTCGAGAAACTCTTCCAAGGCCGCGACCTCGCCGACGCACTGCCCCTGGCCGAACGGGTCAGCGGCGACACTGCCGTCGGCCACGCGCTCGCCCACTGCCTCGCCGTCGAAGATGCCGCCGGCTGGCCCGTACCCGCACACGCCCAGCGCAAACGCGCGATACTCCTTGAACTCGAACGGCTCTACAACCACACCAATGACATCGGCGCAATCTGCAACGACGTCGGCCACGGCATACTGAACTCACACGCCCTGCGCATTCGCGAACAACTGCTCCGCCTCAACGCCGAGGTTACCGGCCACCGGCTCTTGCGCGGCGGCGTGATTCCTGGCGGCGCGCACCTGCACACGCTGCCCGACACCGGCCACCTACACGCCATCGCTGCCGACATTGCCGAGATCATCCACCTGGCCCTCGGTCACAGCGTCGTCGCCGACCGCCTCACCGGCACCGCCATCCTCAGCCGCGACGCTGCCCGCGACCTCGGCACACTCGGCTACGTCGCCCGCGCCAGCGGGTTGCCGGTCGACGCCCGCCACCAACATCCGTTTTACGATGACAGAGAGCTGTTCATCCCCGTCACCCGCGACACCGGCGACGTCTTGGCCCGATTCGTCGTCCGCGCCGACGAAATCGCCGCCTCCGTCGCACTGATCACGGCGCTGACATCCACCGTCACCGCCGGCATCACCCGCACCGAACCGCCAACCGGAACGACGGCCCGTGCCGCCTCCGGCGTCGGCATCGTCGAAGGATGGCGCGGCACCATCACCCACCGCGTTGAACTTGCCCCCGACCACACCCTCACCCGCGTCAAGATCGTCGACCCATCCTTCTTCAACTGGCCTGCACTGCCGATCTCCCTCGCCGGAGCCATCGTCCCCGACTTCCCCCTCGTCAACAAAAGCTTCAACCTCTCCTACGCCGGCAACGACCTATAGGAATCACTGCCGCGGCTGATCGCGGCGCGCCATGCGGCGCCGGCAAGTCGATCCCCTTACGGGCGGTCAACCGGGCTTCATGGCCTGCCGCGGGCGCACCTAGAGGCGCCGAGTCCGGTGTCGGCGTTGATGAGTGCGGCGATGGTTAACCTCGGCATCTACGGCACCCCAAACGCCGTTGACTGCGACCGACGTACTCAAAATCTACAAAGACCAATGGATCGTCGAACAACGCCACCACGACCTCAAACAAACCCTGCACGTGCGGCCGGTCTTCCTGCACAACGACGACCGCATCCACGCACTCATCGCCGTCATCGGCATCGCGCTGCTCATCTTCGGCCTCATCGAAGCCGACTTGCGCAAAGCGCTCGGCCCCAACACCCCGCTGCCCGCCATCCTGCCCGAAAACCGCGACGCCGTGCCCACCGCCCGCGCCGTGCTGACCGCCTTCACCGATCCGCACGCCACCTACACGCCCACCGGCCTGCTCCTCGCCCCCCTCGACATCCCCCTACCCTGTCCCGAAACCCACATCACCACAACAACATTCAACTCACGCGGGCCAAGGTCGTCGACCCGTCCTGGTTCAACTGGCCCGCGTTGCCGGTGGCGATGGCCGACACGATCGCCCCCGACTTCCCGCTGACCAACAAGAGTTTCAACCTGTCCCACGCCGGCAACGACCTGTGACCACAAAGACATTCCATTTACCACAGTAAGTTGCTAAGGTTCGCAAGCAACAAAGGCAGTGTCTTGTCTTCAGTCGGGAGAGCATCGTGGTGGACTCACGCCAGCCGTTGTACCGGATGAAGGCAGAGTTCTTTAAGACACTTGGTCATCCGGCCCGCATACGAGTCCTTGAGCTGCTCAGCAGCCGTGAATACGCCGTCTCCGAGATGCTGCCCGATGTCGGTATCGAGCCGGCCAACCTGTCTCAACAGCTGTCCATCCTGCGCCGCGCAGGTTTGGTCACCGCGCGCCGGGACGGCCTGTCGGTGCGGTACACCCTGACCTCGCCGCAGGTGGCTGAGCTGCTGACTGCCGCCCGGGCAATCCTCACCGGGGTAGTCGCCGGTCAGGCCGAACTCCTCGAAGACGACCCGGACTCGACCCTGGTCGCCGAGCCGACA
>NZ_JBYCKY010000784.1:0-2678 GCF_057473605.1 Mycobacterium sp. TH-M82
CGCGGTGCAGGAGTTGGTGGGCGGGCACTCCGTAGCGTTCGGATTGGCGGACGGCGTGTTTGAGGAAGCTGGAGTAGACCCCGGAGTAGCCCATGACCAGGGCGTTGCGGTCCAGTACGCATTCGGCGGGCATGGCCGGGCGTACGACGTCTTCGGCGGCGTCGGCGATGTCGAAGAAGTCGATGCCGGTCTTGACGCCGATCTTGTCGAACACCGCGATCAGGGCCTCCACGGGGGCGTTGCCCGCACCGGCGCCGAAGCGGCGACACGAGCCGTCGATCTGTTTGGCGCCCGCGCGGACGGCCTCCACCGAGTTGGCCACGCCCAGGCCGAGGTTTTCATGGCCATGAAAACCAACTTGAGCATCCGACCCCAACTCGGCGACCAGCGCGGCGACCCGGTCGCGGACGCCTTCGAGGACCAGCGCGCCGGCGGAGTCGACGACGTAGACGCACTGGCAGCCGGCGTCGGCCATGATGCGGGCCTGGGCGGCCAGTTTCTCGGGGGGGATGGTGTGGGCCATCATCAAAAACCCGACGGTTTCTAGGCCCAGGTCGCGGGCGAACCCGAAGTGCTGGATGGAGACGTCGGCCTCGGTGCAGTGGGTGGCGATGCGGCAGATCGACCCGCCGTTGTCCTGGGCCTGTTTGATGTCTTCCTTGGTGCCCACCCCGGGCAGCATCAAGAAGGCGATCTTGGCCTCTTTGGCCGTTTGGGCGGCGAGTTTGATCAGTTCTTGTTCGGGGGTTTTGGAAAAGCCGTAGTTGAAGCTCGACCCGCCCAGCCCGTCGCCGTGGGTCACCTCGATCACCGGCACCCCCGCGACGTCGAGGGCCGCCACGATCGCCGCGACCTCGTCGGTGGTGAACTGGTGGCGCTTGTGGTGCGAGCCGTCGCGCAGCGAGGTGTCGGTCATCCGCACGTCCCAGATGGGGTTGAAGAAGATGTCCTGCGTGCTCATCGTGTGCCTCCTGCCACCGACAGCATCTCTTTGGCGATCTCCTCGCCGACCTTGGTGGCCGCCGCGGTCATGATGTCCAGGTTGCCCGCATAGGGGGGCAGGTAGTCCCCGGCGCCTTCGACCTCGACGAACGTGGTGACCAGGGCCTGCCCGCCGGAGTTAAGCGAGGGGTCGTCGAACTGCGGCTCGTTGAGCAGCCGGTAGCCGGGCACATAGGTCTGCACCTCAGCCACCACGTCGTGGATGGATTTGGCGATCGCGTCGCGGTCGGCGTCCTCGGGGATGGCGCAAAAGATGGTGTCGCGCATGATCATCGGCGGGTCGGCCGGGTTCAAGATGATGATCGCCTTACCGCGCACCGCCCCGCCGATGCTTTGCACGCCGCGGCTGGTGGTCTTGGTGAACTCGTCGATGTTGGCCCGCGTACCCGGCCCCGCCGACACCGAGGCCACCGACGCCACGATCTCGGCATAGGGCACCCCGCCCTGCTCGGCGACCGCACGCGAGACCGCGTAGACGATCGGGATCGTGGCCTGGCCCCCGCAGGTGATCATGTTGACGTTCGGGGCGTCCAGGTGCTGGCGCAGGTTCGCCGGCGGGATCACCGCCGGACCCACCGCCGCCGGGGTCAAATCGATGGCCCGGATCCCGGCCTCGGCGTAGCGGGGTGCGGCCTGCCGGTGCACATAGGCACTGGTCGCCTCGAACACCAGATCGGGTTTCTCCGAGCGCCCCAAAAGCCAGTCCACCCCCTCATGGGTGGTCTCCAAACCCAGCTTGCGGGCCCGGGCCAGGCCCTCGCTGGCCGGGTCGATGCCCACCATCCAGCGCGGTTCCAGCCACTCCGAGCGCAGCAGCTTGTAGAGCAGGTCGGTGCTGATGTTTCCCGACCCGACAATGGCCACTTTCAAGGCCACACCCGCTTGAGACGACGGCATGAAGAACGCTCCTATTCGAACGACAACCCGACCGCGCCCAGGCCGGTGAACTCGGCGACGAACTCATCGCCGCCGCGCGCGTCGATGGCCCGCGTACACGACCCGGGCAACACGATGTCACCTTTGCGCAGCCGTACCCCAAAGCTTTCCACCTTGCGGGCCAGCCAGGCCACCGCGGTCACCGGATTGCCCAGCACCGCCTCGCTGCGGCCCTCGGCGATCACCTCGCCGTTACGGCTCAACACCGCCTCGATCCCCGTGACGTCCACCTCGCCCGGCGACACCCGCGCCGCGCCCAACACGAAACCCGCCGAGGAGGCGTTGTCGGCGATGGTGTCACACAACGCGATCTTCCAATCGGTGATCCGGGTGTCGATCAACTCGATCGAAGGAACCAGCGCCTCGGTCGCGGCCAGCACGTCATCCTCGGTGCAACCCGCCCCCGGCAGGTCGGCGGCCAAAATGAAACCCACCTCCACCTCGACTCGCGGGTACAGGTACTTGCCCGCCTTGACCGGGGTGTCCTCCAACACCCGCATCTCATCGAGCAGATGCCCGTAATCGGGCTCATCGACACCCATCATCTGCTGCATCGCCAACGACGACAGCCCCACCTTGTGCCCCACCACCCGGGCACCCCCCGAGACCCGCCGACGAATGTTGATCAACTGAATCTCATAGGCATCCACCACATCGATCTCAGGATGGGCAGCCGTCAACGGCGCGACCGGCTCACGACTCAACTCAGCACGCCACAACCCCGCAGCCAGCTCGTCGCG
>NZ_JBYCKY010000785.1:0-2865 GCF_057473605.1 Mycobacterium sp. TH-M82
ACCGCCCGTCGAATACGAAGCCGACTACCATGCACACCACACCGGTCAGCTGACCGGAGTCAAGTAAACCGGTGTGCACGAAACTCGGGGCGGTTCAGACTGATTAGGGGCTCGCGCCCTTGCGTACGGGGTGTTCTTACGCATCCAGATCGCAGAAAGGCGCGAGTGTGTCCAACGGTAGTACATTGCTGCTCGGTCTCGACGGAATCGTTGTAGATACGGTGAGCCAAGGTGAAGACGGTGCCAGCGTGGTCGTTGTCGGCACTGCCGAGGAATGGGTCGGTAAATGTCCGAAGTGCCGGACCCGATCGTCGCGGTCGAAGGGCTGGGTCACGACTCAGCCGCGCGATATCAAGATCGACCCGGACCGCCCCCAGATTGTGTGGCAGAAGCGTAAGTGGTTGTGTACCAACATGGTGTGCAAGCGCAAGTCGTTCACCGAGGCGACTCCGGCGGTCCCGGCTCGGGCCCGGATGAGGACCCGGGCCAAGTCGGAGATGGCCTGCATGGTGCTCGACGACGATCGGTCGGTGGTCGCGGTCGCTGCTGCCTACGGTTGCACGTGGAACGCCTGTCACGACGCGGTCGCGGCGACCGCCGACCTGGTGCTGGGCACCGAGCCCGGGCCGGTGACTGTGCTGGGAATCGATGAAACTCGCAGGGGCAAAGCGAAATACGAGATATACCCGGAGACCGGGAAACGAGTCTGGATCGATCGGTTCGACACCGGGCTGATCGATATCACCGGTGCGGGCGGTCTGTTGGTCCAGGTCAACGGCCGCTCGGCCAAACCCGTGTCGGACTGGCTGGCCGAACGCGACTCGGCGTGGCGCGAGTCGATCACCCATGTGGCGATCGACATGCCGACCACCTACGCCAAGGCCGCCCGCGACGCGCTGCCGCACGCGGAGCTGATCGTGGACCGCTTCCACCTGGTCAAACGAGCCAACCAGATGGTCGAGGCGGTGCGGCGGCGCATCACCTGGAACTCGTGGGGCCGCCGCGGTCGCAAGGCGGACCCGGAGTGGATCAACCGGCGCCGGCTGCTCGTGCCGCTGAACGGCTCACCGAGGCCCAATGCGAGCGCTTGGTGGCCGCGCTGGACGCCGCCGACCCCTACGGCGACATCCTGGCCGCCTGGGTCGCCAAGGAGCTGCTGCGCGACGTGCTCGCGTGCACCGCGACCGGCGGCCTGCGCTACGATATCGCCGCGGCCTTGTACCGCTTCTACGCCTTCTGTGCCGCCACCTCGGTACCCGGGATCCATGACTTCGCCGTAACCATCGAAACCTGGCAGGTGCCAATGATTTTAGCGATCATTACCGGCCTGTCGAACGGGCGCAGTGAAGGCTACAACTACATCGTCAAACACGTCGGCCGCATCGCATTCGGCTTTCCCAACCCCGACAATCAACGCCGCCGGGTACGGTGGGCCTGCACCCGCCAGTCACGGCGAGTGTCACTCAGGACCAGACAACTATGCCCCGGTTAAGTCGGAAGAGCCACTTTGGGATTTCAAATGGATTTTGGGATATTGCCGCCAGAGGTCAATTCGGGTCTTTTGTATACGGGTCCCGGGTCAGTTCCAATGTTGGCCGCCGCTGCCGCGTGGGACGGTGTGGCCGCAGATTTGGAGCTCATGGCGGCCGCCTACTCGTCGATAACTTCTGGGCTGGCTAGCAGATGGCATGGCCCGTCGTTCGCGGCGATGGCTGCCGCGGCCCAGTCGTATACGACATGGCTCGACACCAGCGCCGTCCGCGCGCGCCAAACCGCAGCCCAAGCCCGGGCCGCGGTGGCCGCCTACGAGGCTGCATTTGCCGCCACCGTGCCGCCGCCGGCCGTCGCGGCCAATCGCAGCTTATTGGCATCCCTGGTGGCAACCAATATTTTCGGGCAGAACACCCAAGCTATCGTGGCTACCGAACTCGATTACGCCGAGATGTGGGAGCAAGACGTCGCGGCCATGTACGGTTACGCCAGTTCTGCTTCGGCAGCATCCGCAGTGACTCCGTTCGGCGAGCCGCCGCAGACCACCAACTTCAGCGGTCTGGTTGCGCAGGCCGCAGCAGTAACCCGCGCCGCCCAGACACCGGCACAGGCATTGCCGGCTCTGCTGTCCTCGGTTCCCCAGTTGCTGCACACCATGGCGGCCTCGGTGGCCGCCGCGCCGGCGTCGGCCGCCCCGCCTTCTCTCGTTGACGTGCTAGCAAATGTGACCATCGGGTCGCTATCGCCGTTCAATTTGTTGTCCGGGCTTCCAGAAGGCGAACTTGTAGGCGTTTTGCTCTACTCGTTAACGCAAACCGGGGTCAACTTTGCGAACGTGGCCAGCAAGTTCGACAAAGTCGTGCTAGGTCTCCCGCCGGGCGTGTTTGGTTCCGGGGGTGTGCTGGCCAGCTCGGCGACACCGGCGCAAGTGTCAGCCAGCATGGGACGCGCGGCTTTGGTCAGTAACATGTCGGTGCCGCACAGTTGGGTGCTGGCGGCCCCGGAAATCAAGCCGGCTGCCGTGTTTGTGCCGGTGTCGGACCCGGCCGCGGCCGTGGCAGCGGTCACTGCCGCCGAAGAAGGAAACCTATTCGGTGGCATGGCGCTCTCCGGCCTGGCCGGACGGGCGATCGTGGGATCTGGCACCGCCACAGCCGGCAAAGGGCGCACCGCAGATGCTGTGGTGGCAGACGATGCGACCATAAACATCATCCTGATAACCGAAGACGACGAATAACCCTTGACCGCACGGTGCAACGGGACAACCTAGACGGAAGGGGTAGAGATGGATTACGGGATGTTGCCGCCGGAAGTCAATTCCGGCCGTATCTACGCCGGCGCCGGGTCCGGATCAATGTCGCGGGCCGCGGCGGC
>NZ_JBYCKY010000786.1:0-2816 GCF_057473605.1 Mycobacterium sp. TH-M82
GCGCCTCGCCGAGGTTGGTCGCCCCGCACACGAACGGCACGGTGAACTGCCACTTGTCGATGTGGTGGGTGTAGTCGGCCGGGGTGAGCACCTCGGACTCGTCGATGTAGTCCACACCCAGGCTCTGCAGGATCTGCGCCTCGACGAAGTGCCCGATGCGGGCCTTGGCCATCACCGGGATGGTAACCGCCGAGATGATGCCCTCGATCATGTCCGGGTCGCTCATCCGCGACACCCCACCCTGCGCGCGGATGTCGGCGGGCACCCGCTCCAGCGCCATCACCGCGACGGCGCCGGCACCCTCGGCGATGCGGGCCTGCTCCGGGGTGACGACGTCCATGATGACGCCGCCCTTGAGCATCTCGGCCATGCCGCGCTTGACCCGGGCGGTGCCGGTCTGCCCGTTGCCGCTGTCCACTGCTGACTCTCCTTCGATCGGTATTCGCTCAGTCTAAATGCCGATTCGCCTGCACCGGACCCGGGCACAAGTCGAGTGGCAGCCAACCGGGCGGGCCGAAGATGTAGCCGAGCCGATCACGCAGCCGCGCTGCCGAGCGGACATCCCGGGCGATCGCCAGATATTCGTGGGTCTGCAGGACCCAGACGTTGAACGTGGTGACCTGGTGGGTCAATCCGTAGTGCGGTCGGAACAGCTCGGGCTGGAAAGTGCCCAAGATGCGATCCCAGATGATCAGGATCCCGCCGTAGTTCTTGTCCAGGTATTCGGGGTCCATGCCGTGGTGCACTCGGTGGTGCGACGGGGTGTTGAAGACGAACTCGAACCATCGGGGCAGCTTGTCGATGCGTTCGGTGTGCACCCAGAACTGGTAAATCAGGTTCACCGAGAAGCCGGCGAACACCATCCACGGCGGAACACCCAACAGCGGCAATGGAATCCACATCAGGACCTCACCGCTGTTGTTCCACTTCTGCCGCAGCGCAGTGGCGAAGTTGAAGTACTGGCTGGAGTGATGCGCTTGATGCGTTGCCCAGATCAGCCGAACCCGGTGAGCGATGCGGTGATAGGTGTAGTAGAGCAGGTCGATGCCCAGGATCGCGATCACCCACGTGTACCACTCGGTCGCCGACAGATGCCACGGTGCCAGGTAGGCGTAGATGGCGGCATAGCCGAGCAGCGCCACGAATTTCCACCCGGCGGTGGTGGCTACCGAGACCAGTCCCGTCGAAACGCTGGCCCAGGCGTCCCGGGCGAGGTAGGCGCCGGAGGCGGGGCGGGCCGCCTGGTCTGCGGCGCGATCGATGCGTTCAAGCTTGCGAGCTGCCGTCCACTCCAGAATCAACAGCAGCAGGAAAAACGGGATGGCGAAAAAGACCGGGTCCCGCATCGCCGGGGGTAGCGCGGAGAAAAGATCCGCAATCGCAGCCACGCTCAACACCTCCGTTGCGAGTCTAATGCGGGTCAGCGGATGGGCACCGGCGCTGGGCCCAGGCTGGCCGGGTGGTCGGCGACCGTGTTCGCCTCGGAGAGCCGTTCACCCAGCTGCATCGGGTACACCGTCTCCCCCACAGCGGCCAGCCGCGCGATCTCGGCTGCATCACACCAGCGGTGGCAGTGAATGTAGCGGCGTTCCAGTCCGGTTCGCCCCGCGGCCGACGGCTCGAAGCGCGCCGTGCGGTACACGAAGAAGAATTCCCGGCTGTCGAGCTGCTCGCTGTTGAACTCGAACACCTCCTCGCGCTGCCAGATCGGCCCGACCAGCTCGGCGGGATCCACCCGCAAGCCGGTCTCCTCGGCCAGCTCGCGCGCCGCGGCGGCGGCCAGCCGCTCGCCGGGCAGCGGCCGGCCGCCGACTGTGAACCACCACCGCGGCGCTGGGTTTTCGGCGTCGTCTAACGCCGGGTCCGAGCCGCACAGCAGCAACACCGACCCGTCGTCGTCAAGCAGCACTACCCGCGCAGAGATACGCTGTCCCGGTGCACTGTGATCGCCGCGGATCAGCACGTCCGACCGCTCGGCGATCTCGAAATACGTTGGTAATGGGGCGGTCCCGCCCAGGCGTAACAACCGGACCAGCGGCCGCTCCCGCAGCGCCACCGTGTCGCGGACCGCGTCGTTGTGAAACCGGCGAGCCAGCAGAACCCGGGCGTCGGCGTCGGCCAACTCGGCCACGATCGCAGGTGGCAGCGTCGCCGGCTCGACCGTCGCCAACGCCGCCGACAACTCGTTCTCCGCGGTTTCTCGGTCCGCTGTGGGTGCTCGCTCGGCCAACGTGGCCAGGTCGGCCAGCGCCGCCGACCGGCCGCTAATCGCAGTGCCGGCAGCGCCGTGGGTCGCCACCGCGACCGCCCGGGCCACCACGGCGCGGCGCGCCAGCGCGCCGTCGAGGGCCTGCCAGGACAGGTCACAACGCACGTGCAGCCGGTTCAGCCGGTTGGCGGTCTGATACGCCCAGGCCACCGTCGCCGCCAGCACCGCCACTGCCACGATCACCAACGTGGCGAGCAGCACCGCCCCACTCATCAGCCGGCCACCGAAACCTTGGTACCCACCCCGGCGACCGTCTCGTAGACCCGCATGATCGCCTCGGCCACCACCGACCAGTCGTAGCGGCGTGCCGTTTGCACGCCGGCCGCGACGTAGCGGGCCCGCAGCGGGTCGTTCTCCAGCACCTCGATCAGGCCGGCGGCCAGTGCTGCGTGATCGTCGACCGGCACCAGGCGGCCGGCCTGTCCGTCGCGCAGCACCCGCCGGAAGGCGTCCAGGTCGCTGGCCACCACCGCGGTGCCGGCGGCCATCGCCTCCACCAGCACGATGCCGAAACTCTCCCCGCCGGTGTGCGGCGCGCAGTACACGT
>NZ_JBYCKY010000787.1:0-1102 GCF_057473605.1 Mycobacterium sp. TH-M82
CTGCGGGACTTCCAGGACAAATACGGCATCACGGTGATCCATGCCTGGGGCATGACCGAGACCTCGCCGCTGGGTTCGGTCGCCAACCCGCCAGCGAGCGCCACCGCAGAAGACGCCTGGCGCTACCGCTACAGCCAGGGACGCTTCACCGCCGCCGTTGAGGCCCGTCTGGTCGG
Organism: Mycobacterium sp. TH-M82; assembly: GCF_057473605.1. Lineage (NCBI taxonomy): Bacteria > Bacillati > Actinomycetota > Actinomycetes > Mycobacteriales > Mycobacteriaceae > Mycobacterium > Mycobacterium sp. TH-M82. The sequence continues at coordinate 177 of NZ_JBYCKY010000787.1, forward strand.
CGACGGTGGCGTCGTGGTACCCAACGACGGATCGAGCATCGGCGAACTCGAGGTGCGCGGTCCCTGGATCGCCGGCAGCTACTACCGCATCGACGCCCCGGACAAATTCGACGACGGCTGGCTGCGCACCGGAGACGTCGGGTCCATCACGCCGGACGGCTATCTGACCATCACCGACCGGACCAAGGACATCATCAAGTCCGGCGGCGAGTGGATCTCGTCGGTGGAACTGGAGAACCTGATCATGGGCCACCCCGACGTACTCGAAGCGGCGGTGATCGGCATCCCCGACGAAAAATGGGACGAACGCCCGCTGGTGGTCACCGTCCTGCGCAACGACGCCGGCACCTCGTTTCAGGACCTTCAGCACCACCTGGCCGGCCACTCTGACCAATTAGCCAAATGGCAACTGCCGGAGAACTGGGCGCGGGCCGACGAGATCCCCAAGACCAGCGTCGGCAAGTTCGACAAGAAGCGCCTGCGCGCCCAGTTTTTCGGCGGTGAACTCAAGGTAGAGCGCATCTGAGCGGGCGGAGGCTCACTGGGGTGGCGGGGCCTCACCCGACGCGGGCGCGGCGTCGTCTGCGGGTGGCGGGGCCTCGGCCGGTGGCGGTGGCTGACCGGCGGTCGCCTCGTCCGCGCGCAGGTACTGCTCGTCGCCGGTCGGGTGCCCACCGCCGAAAGTCGTGATGTGCACGTGCTCGTAGTGGCCGTAGCCGTCCCGGGCGGGGCCGGCGGGCGTGTGGTACGTGCCGCGCCAGATGACGTCTTGCAGCGCGAACCGGTCGGCGTTTCTCAAGGCATAGGTAACGATCTGATCGCCGAGCGCCACCCCTTCGGCGCTACCCGGATTCGGCACCATGACGTCGATCGCCAGCCCGTTGGGATGCCAGGGCCGCGAATCTGGGCGCACCCCGACCATGCTG
>NZ_JBYCKY010000788.1:0-9197 GCF_057473605.1 Mycobacterium sp. TH-M82
TGAGGCCGGTGTGGCCGGCGGCAACGGCGGTGACGCCGGGTTCTTCGGTAACGGCGGCGACGGCGGTACCGGCGGGGCCGGTGCCGACGGCGGCAGCGGCGGCACGGGCGGCACGGTCATGGGCGACGGCGGTGACGGCGGAGCCGGCGGTGCGGGCGCCGCCGCCGTGGCGCACGGCGGGGGCGGTACCGCCACCGGCGGCAACGGGGGTGCGGGCGGGAACGGCGGCGACGCGGTCGCGTCGATGTTCGGTAACGGCGGCGCCGGCGGGGTCGGCGGCGCGGGCGGCGGTGCCACGGCCGACGGCGCCCAAGGCACCACCACCGGCGGTGAAGGCGGCATGGGCGGGACCGGCGGCAGCACCACCGCGACCCTCGGCAACGGCGGGACCGGCGGTGCCGGCGGCGTGGGGGGCGCCGGCGGGGAGGGCACTTCCAACGGCCACCTCGGCACTTCGACCGGCGGTGAAGGCGGCATGGGCGGCACCGGCGGCACCGCCCAGAACGGCACCGGCGGTGCCGGCGGTGAAGGCGGCGCCGGTGGCGACGCCATCGCCCACGGCTCCGAGGGCATCGCCACCGGCGGGGCCGGCGGCGTCGGCGGCACCGGCGGTCAGGGCTTGGTGGCCGGTGCCGGTGGCGACGGCGGCGCCGGGGGCGCCGCCACGGCCAATGGCGACCTTGGCGTTGCGACCGCCGGTGCCGGCGGTGAAGGCGGCGTCGGCGCCGAAGGCGCGGCCGGCGGGGCAGGCGTTGCCGGCGCGACCGGCGGAGCCGGTGGTGACGGTGGAACCGGCGGCAACGCCACCGCGACCGGGGCCGACGGAAAAGCCACCGGAGGTGACGGCGGGGCTGGCGGCGCGGGCGGCGAGGGCGGCACCGGCGGTACTGGCGCGGCCGGTGGCACCGGTGGGACCGGTGGCAACGGTGACACCGGCGGTGACGCCAGCACCAACGGCACCGGCAGCGTGTCGACCGCCGGCAACGGCGGTGACGGCGGCAACGGTGGGGCAGGCGGCACCGGCGGGACCAACGGGGTCGGCGGGGCGGGTGGCAGCGCGGGTACCGGCGGGGCCGCCGGTACGGCGGAGACGACTCACTCCAGCACTGCGGTCGCCGGCACGGCCGGCACGAACGGTACGACCGGGGCACCCGGCGCAGCGGGGCCTACCACCACGGCGAGCCCCTGACGCCGCGAGGCATGACAGCGCCCGCACGCCCACGGCGTGCGGGCGCTGTCACTTTTCACCGGGAGTCCGCGCCGAGCAGCTCGGTCTTTGTCTCCAAAGCGCCGACACCTGCTATGCCAGCAGCCTCGCTGCTTACTTTCCCGACTCCGGTCAACGTCGTGACATTGGGATCTCTCTTGGGAATTCAGTTGTGGCCAACGCCGTAGCGGACGCTTGCCGCGCTACATGGCCCCATCCGTGAAAGCCCGCAGCGGCTCGGCAGAGTCCTGGTCGGCGAACTCGCCGGCCTTTTCTCGGCGCGACGAGGCGACTACCGGATCATCTACAGCATCGACGACACGGCCAAGATCGTCACCGTGCACAGGATTTCCCATCGAGCATCGGTGTACTGCCGACGATGACTCAGATCCGGTTGATCGTGTGCTTGGGAGCGCCTGTGGGGTGGGGTCAGGCAAGGAGCTTGACCGGGAATCGGGCCGCGTCGGCGTTGCGGGCCAGAGTGCCGTCGAGGGTCCAGAGTGTTGTGTTGAGCCGTTGAGCAAGGCATACGTACGTCGAGTCGGTGGCGTGCCGGCGCCGAAGCTGGGCGGTGATCGCGGCGATCTCGGGTCCGTCGCCAACGAGATCGAACGGGTGCAGTTGCAGGTTGAAAGCGGCAAGGTCCTGCCAGATCTCGGTTACGCCACTGACATCGAGCGCGCCCTCGAAGACCAGACGGGCTAGCACGTTTGCGACCTCATAGGGCAGCACGCCCGGGGCATGCAATTCCTCGCCAGTGGCCAACCACTCCTCAAGGTGAGCTTGTGCCGCTGGTTGGTGCTCATCGGCTACCAGCAGGGTCACGAGCACGTTCGCGTCGAGGACGACGCTCACCGCGTAGCGCCGAAGTCGGCCTGTGCCTCGTTGACCAGCTCCACCGCATCCGCGGGCGCTAGCTTGCGGGAGCGCCGCACCAACCGGTCGAGCGCGCCACGAGCTTCGGAGCGTCCGAGGCCGGGTACATCTTCGTTGAGTCCGGCATGCACCAACATGCGGGCCAGGGTGCCAGGCCGCACCCGCAACCGCTCTGCCTGCCGATGCAGAGCGACGTGGTCAGCCTCATCGAGGCGAACCGTGATTGCTTTGGTCACGACAGCAGTGTAGCGATGCGCGGCGATGCGTTGCGCATCGTTTATACCGACCGTCTTGCACGGCTCAACACGCCATAACAGCTAGCCCCGGGCTAGCCAGCCCGATCGGTCATGCACACCCCCAAACTCAACGTTGTCCGGGTAGGGATCGGCAACCGGACACCAGAGCGCGGTGCGGATCATCCGCCTGCGGACCGGCCAAGCCGACATCCTTGCTGAACAGACCCAGGCGGGCTCGGTCGACCGAGCTTGCGGGTCGAGCAAACCCTTGCCGAGCTGGCCGATCTTTACGCTCCGGAGAGTCTGCTCGTACTTGACTACGGCGACCCCCAACTTGACACCGATATCCATCCGCTTGCCGGTGCGCGGCGAAGTGCCCGTTGGGTCCGCCGTCGCGGCGAGCCGTACCGCACTGGATTCACACCAGAAGAGCTGACAAACGCGTTGAGCCCCAACGGTTTTATCGTTGGCGACCACGCGCGGGTCCCGGAGATGGCTAGACGGTACGCGCCAAACGGGCGGCTGTGGTGCTCCGTAGGTACCTCGGTCTTCGAATCACGTGACCCCACAGACGACCGGCACGACCATCAAACCCTCGACTACCTGCGGCGAAAGTGGCTACTCACCGCCCGGTGATGAAGAAGTGCTTGAGGCCCTGGGGTTTTCCCGCGGCCGGTCAACGCTGGGCGGCCGCGGCAAGGTCCCGCGGCCCCACCGGCGGATAGGCCCCGGCCGACTGCAGCTGTCGTGACCAAGCGCCCACCAGGCCGGCCAGCTCGTCGAGGTCGTCACCGAGTCCGGCGACGATCGGCGCACATCCTTCGTCGGTGGCCACCTCGACGGCCTCGCGCGAGGCTCGGCCGGCATCGGTCAACGCGCCGTCGCAGATCAGCCCCCTAGCGGCCAGGCGTTCCTCGGCGGCAGCCAGGTCGTCGTCGGCCCAGGCCCTGGTTCGCATGTAGCTGCGCAGCGGCAGGCCCCAGTACAGCTCGGTGATCAGACCGACCTCCACGGCGTCGAAACCGGAGGTGGTCCAGACGTTTATGTGAACGTCGCCGCGGTATTCGCGCAGCAGATCGGCGAGCCGCCACGCGTCGGCCAGCGGTTCACCGGGAAGACCCTGGGCCATCAGGCCGGCAAACAGCGGTTTGCCGGCCAACGGCAGCCGATCTGTCGCCCGGCGCAGCAGCCCCACCGCACGGTCGAGACCGTCTGGGTTGTCGCCGAGGACGCGGCGCAGCTGGGCCAGCGCACCGTCGGTGCGCACCCGGCAAATCGTCCGGGCGTCGGTCAAGCCCCAGCCGCGAGTGACCGCCGGCACCACGACCGCCGGGTTGAACACCGCGAAGGCCGCGGCGATCACCTCACCGGGCACCTGCCCCAGCACCGAGCCGCGGCTGCAGAAATAGGCCGGCCCGTCGGGCATCTCGACTTGGCCGGTCTTGCCGGGACTGGGTCCGAAGCCGAGTGCCGTATACCCGCGGTGGCACTCCGGGGCGAAGTACACCTGCCCTGCAAATGGTTCAATGGCCGTAGCCAGCGCTCTTGACGGATCGGTCATGGTGGGGCAGCTCCTTGATCGGGTTATATCGGCTCGGCTCGCACAGCGTCACGGCGATATGCGCCGGCACTGGCACGCTCCGGCCTCAACGGTAGTCGCCGGTGCCAGTCTGACCATGGAGGCGCTAGGGTGCCAGACATGTCGACTGCACGCAGCGCCAGGGTGCTCGGTGTGCTTGTGGGCCTGACCGCCGTCACGCTGTCGGCGTGTGACGCCAATCCGGGAGCGGCGGGCGACAACCCACGCCGGGTGACGGTCGTCGGTTCCGGGCAGGTCCAGGGCGTGCCGGACAGGCTGACTGCTGATGTGGGCATCGAGTTCGTCGCGCCTGATGTCACAGCCGCGATGAACCAGAGCAGCGAACGCCAGCAGGCGGTGATCACCGCGCTGGTGGACGCCGGCGTGAGCCGCAAGGACATCAGCACCACCGCGGTCAGTTTGCAGCCGCAGTACGGCAATCAGGACGGCGGTGCCGGGGGGGCCGCCATCACCGGCTACCGCGCCGACAACACGATTCGGGTCAAGGTTGCCTCGGACTCCGCGTCGCAGGCACTGGCCTTGATCGTCAGCACCGGTGGCGACGGCACCCGGATCAATTCGGTGAGCTACTTCATCGAAGACGATTCACAACTCGTGCGTGACGCGCGGGCGCGTGCCTTCGATGACGCAAAAGGCCGCGCCGAACAATACGCCCAGCTGTCCGGTCTCCGGCTCGGCAAAGTGATCTCGATCTCCGAAGAGTCCGGCCGCACCTCACCTTTCGTGTTGCCCGCGCCGACGCCGGCGCAGCGCGGTGCGATGGCCGCACCGGTTCCGGTGGAACCCGGCCAGCAGACCGTGAGCTTTTCGGTGACCGCGGTCTGGGAGCTGGTATGAGCCGATGGCAGAGGCCTGGGGCACCACCCGCTTTCGGGCGGACGCGTCCGATTCCGCCACGCTTGTGATCGCCGCGTAACGGCTACTCCTGGTAGACGTGCGGATCGAGGGTCCCGATGTAGGGCAAGTCGCGGTAGCGCTCGAGGTAGTCCAGCCCGTACCCGACCACAAACTCATTCGGGATGTCGAAGCCCACATAGGCGATGTCGACACCGGCGCGCGCCGCGTCGGGCTTGCGCAGCAGTGTGCATACCCGCAGTGACCGTGGATGGCGGGCGGCCAGGTTGCGTAGCAGCCACGACAGCGTCAGCCCCGAGTCCACGACATCCTCGACGATCAGCACGTCGCGGTTGCTGATATCGCGGTCGAGATCTTTGAGGATGCGCACCACCCCCGACGACGACGTCGACGACCCGTAGGAGCTGACCGCCATGAACTCGAACTGGGTGGGCAGCGGGATCGCCCGGGCCAGATCGGTGACGAACAACACCGCTCCCTTGAGCACGGTGATCAGCAGCAGATCCCCGTCCTCGGGCAGGCCCCGACGATCCGAGCGGTCCTTCGAGCAGTCCCTGTAGTCCCGGCCAACCTGCGCACCGAGCTCGGCGGTGCGCTTGCGGATCTGCTCCTCGGTCAGCAGCACCGATTTGATGTCACCCGGGTACAACTCCGGCGAGGCACCGGGTGCGGTCTCCGGCGAGCTCGCAGCCACGACCACAGCGTGCCATGCGCGGGGACGACAACCAACCGCCGGGTCAGATCGGCTCTCGCCGCAGCCGCAGCAAGCCGTCACCGCGGCAGGCGACCAACCGGTGACCGCGGAATGCGGACCCGACCGCGACCCCGCCCTGACCGCGCCACCCGGTGACCAGCCTGTCCACTCCGCGGATCTGTTTGTCGGTCAGTCCCGTCGCGCCGCCGGCCAGCAGCCAGCACCGGATGACGGCGCGCCGGACCGGGCCGGGCAACGCGCTCAAGGCTTCGGTGTCCAGCCCGGTACCCGCCGTGGCACCGGGCAACGCCTGCGCGGCCAGCGAGTCGACCAGCTCGGTGGTCTCCCGCAGCGCCGTCGCGGTGCGGGCTAACGCCTCGGCGACGCCGCCGCCGAGCACGTCCTCCAGCAGCGGCAGCACCTCGTTACGTAACCGGGTGCGGGTGAAGCGGCGGTCGATGTTATGCGGATCCTGCCAGGGCGTCAGCGCAAGCTCGACGCAGGCAGCGCGCGTCAGGTCGTGTCGCACCCCCAGCAGCGGCCGGCACCACGGCGGGTCGTACGGGCGCATCCCGGCTATCGAGCGGGCGCCCGAACCGCGGCCCAGCCCGAGCAGCACCGTCTCGGCCTGATCGTCTAGCGTGTGGCCCAGCAACACCGGGTCATCGCCGCGAGCCTCGTCCAGTGCGGCGTAACGGGCTGCGCGGGCCGCAGCCTCGGGGCCGCCGTCGGTGCCCACGGAGGCACATATCACTTGGACGCCAACGCATCCCAGACGCGTTGCCTGCGCCTCTGCGGTAGCGGCAACCGACGCCGATCCGGGTTGCAGGCCGTGGTCGACGATCAGCGCGGTGGTGGGCAGCAACTGGGTGGCGACCGCAGTCAGCGCCAGTGAGTCCGCACCACCGGACAGCCCCACCGACCATCGGCCGTCGGCGGGCAGGTACGTCTCGGCGAACTTGGCGACAGCCTTTCGCAGCTGAGCTACAGCACTCGGTTGATCCACCGTTGCGGCTCTTCGATCTCCACGGGCAGCGGCAAGGTCTGCGGGTGCGACCAGACCACGTTGAACCGGTCCATTCCCACCCGGTCCACCACCTGGTCGACGAATGCCCTGCCGCGGGTGTACTGGCTGAGTTTGGCGTCGATGCCCAGCAACGCGCGCAGCAGCCGCTGCAGCGGTGGCTGGCTGCGCTGCCGCCGTTCGTCGAAGCGGCGGCGGATGGTCGCCACCGACGGCACCGCCACCGGGCCGACGGCGTCCATCACATAATCGGCATGACCCTCCAGCAGCGTGCCGAGCACCAGCAACTGGTCCAGCGCGGTGCGCTGCGCCTCGGACTGCACCGCGCGTAACAGGCCCAGAATGCCCGACGGGCTTCCCGGCATGGGGGTCGCAGGGGCCGCGGGTGTCATCGGGTCCACAGAGTCCACTGGGTCCACGGCGGCGCCGAAGCGGCGGTTCCAGAGGTAACCGGCGAGCCGGAGCAGCACCTGCACGGCGTCGTCACCGCTTTCGGCGGTCAGCACCGCCAACGCCTGCGTCATGTAGCCCGATAGCCACGGGTTGACGGTGAACTGCACCCGATGCGTCGCCTCGTGCAGGCATACCCACAACCGGAAGTCGGCCGGCGTCACCCGTAGTTGGCGCTCGACGGCGATCACGTTGGGGTACACCAACAGCAGACGACCGGCGCTATCGGCACTGCCGGGAGCGAACGGGTCGTACTGGCCGAGAATGCCTGAGGCGACAAAAGCCAGCAGCGCACCCGTTTGCGCGCCGGTCACCCGTCCGGTGAAAAAGCCACTCGGTTGTTCGGTCCCGCCCGTCATCACCCGCATCGATTCGGCGGCCGCGGTGATCCACTGCGGCCGGTCGACGATCCGGGCGTCGGGCACCGCAGCATCGGCGCCCAACCCGGTCACCTCCCGCACCAGCGGCTCAGCGGTCTTGGCCGAGCTGCTCAGCTCATCGATCACCTGGCGGCGGGTGTACTCGGTGGTCGGCGGCGCCGGGCGGGCCAGCCAGCCGCCGACCGCGGCGGCGAACCGCCAATCCACCGCGCGCCCGATGGTCAAGTCAGGCGTCTTAGCTAACGGAGTGGTCATGATCCGCATCCACACGACCGCAGGATGGCGGCCACCGCGTCGATCGCGGTGCGCCCGGTCGGGCCGGCGTCATTGGAGACCAACGCGAACGTCAGCACCCGCCAGCTGCGGTCGGTGACCACGCCGGCCAACGCGTTGGTGCGGGTCAGCGAGCCGGTTTTGGCCCGCAACCACCCGGCCGTGTCGTGATCGGCAGCCGGGTCGAGGAAACGCTCGGACAGGGTGCCGCTGCCCCCGGCGACCGGCAGCATGTCCAGCAGCGGCCGCAGTGCCGGCTCACCCGGCCCGGCGGCCGCCTGCACCACCTCGTCGAGGGTCTTTGCCGTCAACCGATCGTCGACCGAGAGTCCGCTGGAATCCACCAGCGTGGTGCCGCTCAGCTCGACATGGGCCGTAGCCAGCCGGTTGGTCACCGCATCCACAGCGCCGGAAAACGACCGTGGCCGGTGCATGGCCGCCGCCACTTCGCGGCCGATACATTCGGCCATCACGTTGTCGGAGGCATTCATCATCTCCCCCAACCGTTGGATCAGCGGCGCCGACCGCACCGAGGCCAGTTCACGTCCAGCGGCCAAACCGGTGGCCCCGGTGGCCGACGTGGCCCCGGTAGCTGACGTGGCCGAACTAGCTGAACTAGCCGAACTAGCCATCGTCACCCGGCGGGTGTCGATGCCGAGCGCGTCGGCAAGCGCACGCCCGGCATCCAGCGCGGGGGTCACCGAGCGGCGGGACTCGGCGCTCACCGGCTGGATCCGTCCGCCGTCGAGCATCACCGACTCGATCGGGGCGATGTCACCGCCCTCGATATCCAGGGGGTCCCCGCCGGGTGCCAACGTCGGCCCGCTGAACGCGGAGGTGTCCACCTGTCTCACCGTTGGCGCCGCGCCGCTACGGCGGACCTGATCGGCGAGGTCGCTGATCCGCGCCGCATCCCGATACCAGGTTGGCTGGCCGGGTGGGGCCGCGGATAACGTCGGGTCGCCGCCACCGACCAGCACGATGACCCCGGGCTGCTCGCCCGCTGTCACCCGGGTGGTGACCCGGGCGTTGCGATCCAGCGCCAGCAGCGCTGCGGCCGTGGTGAGCACTTTGTCGGTCGACGCCGGCTGCATCGGCAGATCGCCGTTTTCAGCCCAGAGCTCCGTCGCGGTCATCGCGTCGGTGATCCGGCCGCTCAGCGTTCCGAGGTTGGGGTCGGACACCGCAACGGCCAGCGATGCCGCCAATCCGGCGGCGGTGGGCATCGGCGCGGTGTCGGGCACCGGAACCACGTCCGGTTTGGCCATCGCCGCCGGCGGTGCGGGCTCAGTCGCAGCGCCGCCGCCGTGACCACCCGAAGTCCACAACGCGGCCGCCACCACCACGACGGCGGTTACCAGCGCCAGCGCCGACACCCCGAATCCCAGGCGGGTGGCCCGCCGACGACGAACGCGGTGCCGCTGGCTGTGACGCATGACTCTCCTGCCTGTCTGGCCCAATTCTGCCGGATCCTGCCGGATTGGCCGGATCTGCGGTCGGTGGATAGACTCGTTCCGAATTGTCCAGACGACCCGAAGGAGCTAACCCGGTGGAGTTCGACGTCACGATCGAGATCCCGAAAGGCCAACGCAACAAGTACGA